>CAKTFI010000023.1 GCA_934555865.1 uncultured Christensenellaceae bacterium
CCCGTAGGTGTGCAGCAGCCGCTCGTGGTAGGCGGTGGCCTCCGGCGTGACCTGATGGCGGACCTCCAGGCCGAGGCGCACATTTTCATACACGGTGCGCCAGGAAAAGAGGTGATCCTTCTGCGGCATGAACCCGATGAGCGGGCTGGGGCCGTGCACCGGCTCGCCTGCGATATAGACCGCGCCGCCGCTCGGCGGGAGCAGCCCGCAGATGATGGAGAGCAGCGTGGACTTTCCGCAGCCGCTGGGGCCGACGATGCTTAAAAACTCTCCCTCGAAAATGTCCATGGATATATCGGAAATGGCCTGGATCTCGCCATTCTTTGCCTGATAATTCAAAGAGACGCCGGAAACATTTACAATTTTATTCATGGCAAACCTCCTTACATTGGTTTATAATATGGAAAGATGTAAAAATATGTGCCCGTTTTGCCGCCCCGGGGCGGGCAATCCAGAAAAAACGGGGCAGGCACTTAACGAATGCTGTAAAATATGGTATGATAAAAAGACAAGATCGCGAATGATATAGAAGTGAGGATAGATTTTACTTGAGAAACAACAGACAGAAAAGCAGAAATCGGGCGGGGAGCGGCGCAAAGCAGAAGCCGGCCGTCCGCATCATTCCGCTTGGCGGAATCGGAGAGATCGGCAAGAACATGACGGTGGTGGAATACGGCGACGATATGATCGTGATCGACTGCGGCCTCATGTTCCCGGAAGACGACATGCTGGGGATCGACTATGTCATCCCGGATGTGGAATACCTGGAAAAGAACCGGGAAAAGCTGCGGGCGATCCTGCTCACTCACGGGCACGAGGATCATATCGGCGCGACGCCGTATATCCTGCCCAAGTTCTCGGTGCCGGTCTATGGCACAAAATTGACGCTCTCCCTGGTGGAGATCAAGCTGGCAGAGCACGGCGTCAAGAATCAGAAGCTCCAATGCATTGAACCGGGCAGCCGGGTGAAGTGCGGCGTGTTCGAGGTGGAATTCATTAAAGTCAGCCACAGCATCGACGACGCGGTCGCATTGGCGATCCACACGCCGGAAGGGACGCTCGTGCACACGGGCGACTTCAAGATCGACTTTACGCCGATCGATGGCAAGGTAGCGGACATCCAGCGCTTTACGGAGCTCGGCAAGGAGGGCGTGCTGGCGCTCATGTCGGACAGCACGAACGCGGAAAACAAGGGCTATACCATCTCGGAGCGCAGCGTCGGGCAGAGCTTTGAAAAGTATTTTTCCGAGGCCAAGGGGCGCATCGTCATCGCGACCTTCGCCTCGAATGTGCACCGCCTGCAGCAGGTCGTGGATGTCGCAAAGAAGTACAACCGCAAGATCTGCCTCACCGGGCGCAGCATCCTGCGCATCACAAGCGTCGCCAAGGAGCTCGGCTATCTGGACATCCCGGAAAAGATGATCGTGGAGATGGACGAGATCGACCGCGTGCGCGACAACAAGATTGTCATCCTGGCGACGGGCAGCCAGGGCGAGCCGATGTCTGGCCTTGTGCGCATGGCGGAGGGCGAGCATTCCAAGTTGAGCGTCAAGCAGGGCGACCTGGTCATCCTGTCCTCGTCCTCCATCCCCGGCAACGAAAAGAACATCTCGCATGTCATCAACCTGCTGTACCGGCAGGGCGCGCGCGTCGTCTATGGCGAAATGGCGCAGGTGCATGTGTCCGGCCACGCCTGCCAGGAGGAATTGAAGCTCATGCTGGCGATGGTCAAGCCGCAATACTTCATCCCGGTGCATGGCGAGGAACGGCATCTCTATAGCCACGCCAACCTGGCCTATGACATGGGTATCAAGCACCGCAATGTGTTCATCCCGCAGCTCGGATTGCCGATCGAATTGCGGCAGAAGAGCGCCAAATACGGCGAAGCGGTGGAATCCGGCATCGTCATGATCGACGGGCTGGGGGTCGGCGATGTCGGCAGCGCCGTCCTGAAGGACCGGCAGGTGCTTTCGCAGGACGGCCTGTTCGTCGTCGTGCTAACGCTTTCGCGCGGGCAGAAGGGCCTGGTCTCCGACCCGGAGATCCTCTCCCGCGGGTTCGTCTATGTGAAAGAGGCGGAGGACCTGATGACGCACGCCAAGAAGGTGATCACGCGCACGGTGAACGAGTGCATGGGCGGCCGTGGCAGCAACTGGTCGACTATCAAGAGCAAGGTCAAGAGCGCGCTCTCCTCGTACCTGTATAACAAGACGAAGCGCAGCCCGATGATCCTGCCCATCATCATCGAAGTGTAAGGGCAGCAAAGGAGGAAACGGAAATGTATGTATATGATCGCGCCAATCAGCTGGCGGCGGACATTCGCGAGAGCGAGGAATTCCGGGCGTATAAGGCACTGAAGGACGAACTCTATGCCGACGCGGGCACGAAATCCATGCTCCGGCAGTATAAGCAGGCGCAGTTCGAGGCGCAGGCGATGCTGATGTCCTCTCAGCAGCCCAGCGAGGAACAGATGGACAAGTTAAAAAAGCTGGGCGAGGTGCTGGCCTTCAACCCCAAGGTGACGGAATTCTTCGCCGCGGAGTATAAGTTCAACACGATCATTTCGGACATTTATAAGATCATCGGAGACGCCTGCGAATTGGAGACCGGACTGTTCGATCAGGAATGACCGGACGCCTTCGAAGATAGAGGAGAAACAGGAAAGATGGACAAGCATACGCAACGGCGATCGATTAAGCCGGTGGAATACGAAGAGGAACAGGCGCCGGCGGCAAAGCCGGCGCCGCAGCCGGCCAAGAAGTCCCGGCAGCTGCACGCGCCGGTGATCGAGCCGCACTCGCAGGCGCAGCCGCCCAAGGCAAAGGCGAAAAAGCTTTTTTTAAAGCGCCCTTCCGCCCCGCGGGGCAATGCGGAGGGGGACGCGATGCAGGGCGTGAAGTCCAGCCTGCTGCGCACGGCGATCACGCTGGCGGCGAGCCTTTTGATCGTGGTCGTGCTGGGCTTTGGCGTGTATACCTTTGCCTATAAGCACTATATCGCGCCGGTCGACGCCAACAGCACCGAGGAGATCACGGTGGTCATCGGCAAGAACGACAGCCTAAAGGCGATCGCCAAGAAATTGCAGGAGGCGGGCGTCATCCGCAGCAGCACGATCTTCAAATACTATGTGGACTTTTCGGACATGAGCACCAAGCTGCTGGCCGGGAAATTCACGCTGTCGCCCAGCATGACCTATGACGACATCATCAATGTCCTAAAACGGCCGTCTGTGGCGCAGACCTCCACGCGCGTGACGCTGGTGGAAGGCATCCTCATCAAGGAGATGATTCCGAAGCTGGAAAACGAAGGTGTGCTGGATGCGGGCAGCTCAAAATTTTCGGATGCCATCACTTCCGGGGCGAATTACAGCAAGTACTGGTTCATCCAGGAGGTGCTGGACAAGGAAGCGTCCCAGTCCGAGCATCGCACCTATATGCTCGAGGGCTACCTCTTCCCAGACACCTACGACTTCTACATCTCGTCGGATCCGGACGCGGTCGCGACCAAGATGTTGGATCGTTTTCAAGAGATCTACACCGAGGATTATAAGAAACGCGCGCAGGAGCTCGGCATGAGCACGGACGAGGTCGTCATCCTGGCGTCTATCATCGAAAAGGAAGCCGGCAAGACGGAGGACTTTGCCAAGGTCTCCGCAGTGTTCCACAACCGGTTGAACAAGAACATGAAGCTGCAATCCTGCGCGACGCATCAGTACTTCATGACGGAAAAGAAATTCACCTATAACGCGGAAGAACTGAAGATCGCCTCGCCCTATAACACCTATCAAAACGAAGGGCTGCCGATCGGGCCGATCTGTAACCCGGGCAAGGCGGCGATCGAAGCGGCGCTTTGGCCGAACGAGCAGTTCCTGGCAGAGGGCTATCTGTACTTCTGCGCCGGCGACCCGGCGGAGGGCACGACCGTGTTCGCCAAGACCTATGAGGAACATCAGGCGAATGTGGCGAAGTACAGCCCGCTTTGGAACTGAGCATGCAGAAACGGACTGTAGAGCTGCTGGCGCCCGCGGGGAACATGGAGTGCCTGGACACGGCGCTGCGCTTTGGCGCGGACGCGGTGTACTTGGCCGGCAAAAAGTTCGGCCTGCGAGCGTTTGCGGAGAATTTTTCGGAAGAAGAATTGCGCTTGGCCGTAAAAAAGGCGCACGCGCTGCATAGGAAGGTCTATGTGACCGTCAATTCGCTCTTCCACAACGATGAATTTGCGGGGCTCTCGGACTATCTCGCCTTCCTCCGGGACATCGGGACGGACGCGGTGATCGTGTCCGACCCCGGGGTGTTCGGCATGTGCCGCGAGGCGGGGCTGGCCGTGCATATCAGCACGCAGATGAGCACGATGAACTACAAAAGCGCGGCGTTTTGGCATGCCGCGGGCGCGGAGCGCGTCGTGCTCGCGCGGGAGGTCTCTCTGGCGGAGATCCGCGAGATGCGCGAGAAGATCCCGGCGGATCTGGAGTTGGAGGCATTTATCCACGGCGCGATGTGCGTCGCCTATTCGGGGCGGTGCCTGCTCTCGGCCGTGCTCACGGGGCGGAGCAGCAACAAGGGCGCCTGTGCGCAGCCCTGCCGGTGGCGCTTTGCGCTCAACGAGGCGCAGTACCCCGGCGAATATTTCCCGATCTTCGAGGACGGGCGGGAAACCTTCCTGCTCAATTCCAAGGACCTCATGATGATCGAGCACATCCCGGAATTGGTGGAGGCAGGCGTCGCCTCCTTTAAGATTGAGGGGCGGATGAAGTCGCAATACTATGTGGCGGCGGTCGTGCATGCCTACCGGCGGGCGCTGGACGCCTATCTGGCCGACCCGGCGGGCTATGTGCTGGACCCGCAGCTGGTGCGCGACCTCAAGGACTGTGCGACGCGCGGCTTCACGACGGGGTTCTATTTCGACCGTGCGGAGGGGGCGTCGGACATCTACCGCCTGCCGCAGGAGCGGGACTATGTCTTTTGCGGCGTCGTCCGGCAGGCGCCGGATGCGCAGGGACGGGTACTGGTGGAGCAGCGCAACAAGTTCCAATTGGGCGACAGCCTTGGCGTGCTCTCACCGCATGCGGAAGGGTTGGAATTTTCGGTGGAACAGATCTGGGACGCCGAGGGAGCGCCGCGGGAGAGCGCGCCGCACCCGCAGGAGCTAATATATGTCGCCTGCTCGTTTGCGCTGCAGCCGGGCGACCTGCTTCGGATCCGGCGAAAAGAACAAAACTAAGAAAATTCCCGGAAAACGGGGCATAGAAATAGACCAACGAGAAAGGAAAGTTGGTCTATTTTTATGTTTTTCTGGGAATGGATTCGGAACCTGTTCTTTTTTGCCGGATATCTGCGCGGCGGCGGGGAGAGCTTCAAAAAGCCGCTCTCTCCGAAGGAGGAAAAGCGCTATGTCGCCGCCTGGATGGAGGGCGACGAGCGCGCCAAGGAGGTCTTGATCGAGCGCAACCTGCGCCTGGTCGCACATATTGCAAAGAAGTATGCCTCTACCGGCGTGGAGATGGAGGACCTGATCTCGATCGGCACGATCGGGCTCATCAAGGGCATCCATACCTTCCGCCCGGAAAAGAGCAGCCAGCTGGTCGTGTATACGGCGCGCTGCATCGAAAACGAGATCCGCATGTATCTGCGGGCGGACCGCAAAAATGTGCCCGCCTATTCGCTCGGCGACACGATCGGGGAGGATAAGGACGGCAACCCGGTGCTGCTCATGGATATGCTGCGCGCGCCGGGCAGTGAGGTCGGCGAAACGGTGGAGCTGCATCTGCAGACCGAGCAGATGCGCCGCGCGATGGGAGAGGTGCTGGACGCGCGGGAACAGCGGGTGATCGCGGCCCGCTATGGGCTGGGCGGCGACCGGCCGGTGCCGCAGCGGCTGCTGGCCCGGGAGCTCGGGATCTCCCGGTCGTATGTCTCGCGGATCGAGAAGCGCGCACTGCATAAACTGCGCGCGGCGATGCAGAAAAGCGGCTTCCAAAACGCGCCAGAGGTATGATATACTAAAGAAAAAAGAAAGGCTGACTGTTTATGGACACTTCAATTCGCGCGCAGATGCTCGCGGCCTATAAAGATAATTTTTGCGAACTGCTCCGGGAGACGGGCCGAGAGCATATCGAGGACCTGATCCGCTGGCTGGAGGAGGAGACGGACTTTTTCACGGCGCCGGCCAGCACCAAGACGCACGGCGCGTATGAGGGCGGGCTGCTCATCCACAGCCTGTCGGTATACAAGATCCTCCTCAACTTCTCCAAGAACATCCCCAATGTGAGGAAGGACTCGATCATCCTCTCGGCGCTGCTGCACGACCTGTGCAAGGTGAATTTCTATGTCAAGGGCGTGCGCAATGTCAAGATCCCGGGCGAGCGCCGCTGGGAAGAGGTGGAGGTGTATAACATCGAGGACACCCTCCCGCTCGGGCACGGGGAAAAGTCGGTGTATATGGCGATGAAGTACATCCCGCTCACCGACGAGGAGGCGATGGCGATCCGCTGGCACATGGGCGGGTATGACGACGCGGCGCGTTCCTATGTCGGCGGGATGGCGCAGGCGGCGGCCTACCGGAAATACCCGCTGGCGGCGGCGCTCGCGATGGCGGATATGTACGACACTTACATCATCGACGCCAACAAGCAGGACGCAAAGGCATAAAAGTGGCCGCCCCGGGGGGCGGCCTTCTTATACGCCGGTGTAGGAATGGTCGATCTGGATGACGGCATACAGGCTGTCGTCAAAGCAGTGGATGAGTTCCTGCATGGTGCGGCGGACCTCGCCGTCCGGGCGGATGTATTGATAGGGGACGACGATGTCGAAGATGACATTCGTGTGCGTCGGCCCGGCGACCATGCGGAAGTCGTGCAGCGAGAGCTGCTCGTCATAGGCATGCAGGATGGCCTCCACCTTTTCCTTGAGCTGCATGGTGAATAGGTCGTCCGTCGCGACCGGGTCCATGTGGATGCTGGCGACGCAACCTAGCTTGCCGGCCAGTTCGCGTTCGGCGTTGTCAATGGAGTCGTGCAGCGCCAAAATGTCGCCGTTGGCGGGCACCTCGGCGTGGGCGGATACGAACATGCGCCCGGGGCCATAGTCGTGCACGATGAGGTCATGCACACCCAAGATCCCCTTGTGCCGGAGGAGGGTCTGTTCGATCTCGCTCACGAGCTCTGGGGCGGGCGGCTGCCCGAGCAGGGGGCTTATTGTATCCTTGGCGGCGTGATACCCGGTGAACAGGATGCAGGCGGCGACGAGCAATCCCGCCCAGCCGTCGATGTTCCGGTCCGTAAAGTGCGCAACCAGCGTGCCCAGCAGCACCGCGCCGGTGGACAGACAGTCGCTCAGGCTGTCCGCCGCAGCGGCAGAAATGGTGGCGGACTGGATCTCCTTGCCGATCCGGCGGTTATAGGCCGCCATATAGCACTTGACGCCGATGGACAGGACGAGCACGAGGACGGAAATCCAATGAAAGGCAACAGGCGCCGGGTGCAGGATCTTTTCCACCGAGCTTTTGGCAAGCTCTATCCCCATGAGCAGGATGATGAGCGACACGATGAGCCCCGCGATGTATTCAAAGCGGCCGTGCCCGAACGGGTGTTCCGGGTCTGGCTTTTGCGCGGCGAGCCGAAAGCCGAACAGCGTGATCGCGGACGACCCGGCGTCGGAGAGATTATTGAGCGCGTCGGCCGTGATGGCGATGGAGCCGCAGAGGATGCCGGTAAGGAGCTTGGCGACGCACAGAAGCGTGTTGAAGAAGATGCCCACCGCGCCGCAGAGGATGCCATAGGACTGCCGAACCTTGGGGTCGGCGGTGTTTTGAAAATCGGGGATGCAGCGTTTTGCCAGAAAGCGAAGCATGGGAAACGCTCCTTTCGCAAGAGAGTAGTTCTATCATTATAGCATGATATTGGAATCTATGCCGCATGGGATGAAAAATTTCCGGGAAGTCCCATGGAAGCTGAAAAATATGATACAATAGGGCGGAAGAAAGAAACGAGGTGCGCTATGCTGCTGCGTGCAGAGGGAGTTGAAAAGAATTTTGGGATCCGCCAGCTGTTGGGCGGCGTCGATTTTTATTTGGACGCGGGCGAAAAGGTCGGCCTGATCGGGCAGAACGGCACAGGCAAGAGCACGCTTTTGAAGATCCTGGCCGGGGAGGAAGCGCCGGACAAGGGGCAGGTGACGCGTTCCTCGGGGGTGCGGATCTCCTACCTGCCGCAGGAAATGCAGTTCCGTGCGGAGGAGGGCATCCTCTCTCAGGTGCTGGCGGCGCTCGGCCCGGCGGCGTGGGCGGCCCGGGAATACGAGGCCAAGAGCATCCTGAACCGCCTGGGGCTCACGGAGTTTGACAAGCCGATGGGCGAGCTTTCCGGCGGGCAGAAGAAGCGGGCGGCCCTGGCGATCGCCCTGCTGCGCCCGTCGGAGGTGCTGATCCTGGATGAGCCGACCAACCATCTGGACCACGAAATGGTCGCCTGGCTGGAGGACTGGCTGCTGCACTATGCGGGGAGCCTCGTCATGGTCACGCACGACCGCTACTTTCTGGAGCGCGTCACGACGCGGATCGTGGAGCTGTTCCGCGGGAAGGTGTACAGCTATGCGGCGAATTATTCCAAATTCCTGGAAGAGAAGGCGCAGCGGTTGGAGATGGAGGCCGCGAGCGAGCGCAAGCGGCAGTCGCTGCTCCGCCGGGAGGCGCAGTGGATCCGGCAGGGCCCCAAGGCGCGCGGCACCAAGAGCACCGAGCGCATCGCGCGCTATGAGGCGCTGAAAAACCAGGCGGCGCCGGAGGAACAGGCTCAGGTCGAGATGACAGCGCTGCACAGCCGCCTCGGCAAAAAGACGGTCGAGGCCGAGGGCGTGGCCAAGCGCTTTGCGGGCAGGGCGGTGATCCGCGACTTCTCCTATACCGTGCTGCGGGAGGACCGGATCGGCATCGTCGGGCGCAACGGCGCGGGCAAGAGCACGCTTCTAAACCTGCTGTCCGGGCGGATCCCGCCGGACGAGGGGAGCGTGCAGATCGGCGAGACGGTGCGCATCGGCTATTTCACGCAGGAGACGCCGCCTTTCCCGCCGGACTGCAAGGCCTTCGACTATATCCGGGACATCGCCGCCGAGGTGCAGACCAAGGAAGGGAAGATCTCCGCCTCGCAGATGCTGGAACGGTTTTTGTTCTCGCCGGCGGCGCAGCAGATGCCCGCCGCAAAGCTCAGCGGCGGAGAAAAGCGCCGCCTGTTCTTGCTGGGCATCCTCATGAGCGCGCCAAACATCCTGTTTTTGGACGAGCCGACGAACGACTTGGATATTGATACGCTGACGGTGCTGGAGGAGTATCTGGAGAGCTTCCCGGGCGCGGCGCTGGCCGTCTCGCACGACCGCTATTTTCTGGACAAGATGGCGCAGAGCATCTTCGAGGTGGAGGAGGATGGCCGCGTCTCCCGCTATGAAGGCAATTACACCGCCTATGCGGAAAAGCGGGCGCAGCGCCGGGAACAGGAAAAAAGGGCGCAAAAGCCCGCTCCCCGGCAGCCTACGGAGCGAGGCGAACGCGCGCGCCCGGCGAAGTTGAAATTCACTTTTAAGGAACAGAAGGAATATGAGGAGATCGACGGGCGGATCGCGGAGCTGGAGGAGCGCCTGCAGGCCTGTGCGCGGGAAATGAGCGCGGCCGCGAGCGACTATGTGCGCTTGCAAGAGCTGGAAGAGGAAAAAAATCGCCTTTCCGCCGCACTGGAAGAGGCAGAGGAGCGGTGGCTGTATTTGCAGGACCTGGCCGAGCGGATCGCCCGGCAGAAGGAGGAAGCGCGATGAAATTGACGACGCTGTGCTATATCGAGCGGGACGGGTGCTATCTGATGCTGCACCGGGTCAAAAAGAAGGCGGATGTCAACGCGGGCAAGTGGATCGGCGTGGGCGGCCATTTCGAGGAGGGCGAGAGCCCGGAGGAATGCCTGCTGCGCGAGGTGTATGAAGAGACCGGCCTCACGCTCACCGGGTATGCCTTCCGCGGGCTCATCACCTTTCTTTCGGACGCGCAGGAGGCGGAATACATGTGCCTGTATACGGCGGATGCCTTTACGGGAAGCCTGCGCGACTGCCCGGAGGGCGACCTGCAATGGGTCCCCAAGGGGGAGATCGGCGCGCTCAACCTCTGGACGGGCGACCGGCTGTTCTTGCAGAAGCTATGTGAGGACGCGCCGTTCTTTTC
Source organism: uncultured Christensenellaceae bacterium (assembly GCA_934555865.1). GTDB lineage: Bacteria > Bacillota > Clostridia > Christensenellales > Christensenellaceae > QANA01. The sequence continues at coordinate 10,201 of CAKTFI010000023.1, forward strand.
CATGAAGCTGCGCTATGCGGGCGACCGCCTTTGCGAAGCGTGGCTGGACGGCAGGCAGCTGCCGGTGGACGCGCAGGGGCAATGGTGAACGCTTAGCCGGCGTCCTCTGCGGAACAGGCGGGGCAGGGAGACAGGCGGAGCGTGGAAACGGCGGCATAGAAGGCCATCGGCGCCGAATCCCCGAGGGCGGCGCAGTTCCACCGCTTGTGATAGAGGCCGTCGCCGGAAAGGCAGACGAGCTGCCGGTCTTGTGCGGCGCTGTATAGATGGCTGCCGACGGAATAGGTTTTGCCGGTGTACAGGGCGGTGATCGGTAGGATCGGGTCGTCCGCCGCATGCAGCCGGTATCGGTCGGCGGCGGTATAGGTGGGAACGCCGCGTTGTTGGACGGCGAGAAGGGCGAGCAGCAGGAGGACAAGCACGACGGCGAGCAGCCGGGTGCGGCGATCCCTCTGGAACGGTAAATGCAGCATAGAAACGGCCTCCCTTCTCTCTGTATTGTAGTGCGTTTTGGACAAAAAGCAAGAATTTTGGGGAGGAATGGCGATGCAGAATGGTATTGCGCGGCAGATCGAGCTGTGCGCGGACTATGTGAGCAAGAGCCGGCGGATTGTCTTTTTGGGCGGCGCGGGCGTCTCGACGGCGAGCGGGATCCCGGACTTTCGCAGCGCGGGCGGGCTGTATGGCGCAAAAGGTGCGCTGCCGCCGGAGCAGATCCTGTCGCATTCCTTTTTTACGGCGCACCCGGAGGAATTTTTTGCCTATTATCGGGAAAATTTGCTGTATCTGGACGCGCAGCCGAACCTGGTGCACAGGAAGCTCGCGGCGTGGGAGCGGGCGGGCAGATTGCTGGCCGTCATTACGCAGAACATCGACGGGCTGCACCAAAAGGCGGGGTCGCGGGCGGTCTATGAGCTGCACGGGTCGGTCTATCGCAACCGCTGCCTGCGCTGCGGGCGGCACTACGGCCCGGAGGCGGTCCTGTCTGCGCCCGGCGTGCCCCATTGCGCGGCCTGCGGCGGCGTTTTGAAGCCGGAGGTGACGCTGTATGAGGAGATGCTGGATGCGGCGACGCTGCGCGGGGCGGAGCGGGCCTGGGCGCAGGCCGATCTGTACCTCATCGGCGGCACCTCGCTGTCCGTGTATCCGGCAGCGGGTTTCGCGCTGCACTGCGGGGACAAGCCGTGCATCCTCATCAATCGGACGCCGACGGAATTTGACGACCTGGTCACCTTGGCGATCCATGCGGATCTCGGCGAGGTGTTTTCCAAACTCGGAGGGGAGGAAGAGGGCGAATGAAATGGATGCTGTGCCCGGATTCGTTTAAGGGCAGCCTTTCGGCGGAGCAGGCCGCGCAGGCCATGGCCGAGGGCATTCTGGCGGCGGAGCCGGAGGCGGAGATCGTCCGCTTTCCCATCGCGGACGGCGGCGAGGGGACGATGCAGGTCCTAAAGCGCGCCGGCGGCGGAGAGGAAGTGCGGCGGCAGGTGGAGGGGCCGTATGGCGCGCCGGTCACGGCGGCCTATCTGCGCAGGGGCAGGCGGGCGATCGTAGAGCTGGCGCAGGCCTCAGGGCTGACACTCTCGGCAGAGCGCGCCCCCCTTCGCGCCTCGACCTATGGGACGGGGATGCTGCTGCGCGACGCGCTGCTGCACGGGGCGGAGGAGGTCTGCCTGACGCTGGGTGGGAGCGCGACCAACGACGGCGGCGCAGGGATCGCCGCGGCGCTGGGCATCCGCCTGTTGGATGCGGCGGGCAGGGAGTTGCCGCCCAACTGCGAAGGACTGGAAAAGCTCGTGCGGGTGGACGCCTCCGGGATGCTGCCGCAGGCTAGGGCGTGCCGGTTTTTGATCGCCTGCGATGTGAAAAATCCCCTGTGTGGGCCGGAAGGCGCCTCGGCGGTCTATGGCCCGCAGAAGGGGGCGGACGCGCCCATGATCGCGCGGATGGATGCCGTTTTGGAGCGCTATGCGCGCCTGCTGGAGCGGCAGACGGGGCGGGAGCTCCTCACGCTGCCGGGCGGCGGCGCGGCGGGCGGGGCGGCCATCCCCCTGCTGGCGTTTGCACAGGCGACGCTGTGCACGGGGATCGACCTGGTGCTGGACGCGCTGGACTTTGACGCGGCGGTGGAGGGTGCGGCCTGCATCCTGACTGGCGAGGGCAGGATCGACGCGCAGACCCGGTTCGGCAAGGCGATCGCGGGCATTGCGGCGCGGGCGCGGAAGCGGGGGATCCCCGTGGCGGTGTTTGCGGGCAAGGTGGGCCTTTCGCCTACGGAATGCCCGCCCGGCATGCGTGTCTATGGCATCAACTCGCCCGGCGGGACGCTCGCGGAGCAGATGGCGCACGCCTATGAAAACCTGCGGGAGGCGGTCTATCGCGCGGTAAAGGAGGGAAGCGTATGCCAACGGTATTGATCACCGGGGGGAGCCGGGGGATCGGCGCGGCCATGGTGCGCCGGTTTTACGCGGCGGGCTGGAATGTCGCGTTCAGCTACCTCAGGAGCGAACAGGCGGCGCAGGAGCTTGCGGCGCAGATGCCGGGCGTCCTGCCCATCCGGGCGGATGTGGCGGACCCCGCACAGGTCGCGGCGATGTTTTCTGCGGCGCATGCGGTCTTTCCGCATATCGATATGCTGGTCAACAACGCGGCGATCGCGCAGGACGGCCTGTTTTTGGACCTGACGGCGCAGGACTGGCAGCGCGTCTTTGCGGTGAACTTTTTTGGCGCGGTGTACTGCACGCGGGAGGCGATCCCGGACATGCATCGGCGGGGCCGGGGGAAGATATTGAACATCTCCTCGATCTGGGGGCTCAAGGGCGCTTCCTGCGAGAGCGGGTATGCGAGCAGCAAGGCGGCGCTCATCGGCCTTAGCCGGTCGCTTGCCAAGGAATGGGGGACGAGCGGCATCTGCGTCAACTGTATCGCGCCGGGCGTGATCGATACGGACATGAACGCGCAGCATTCGGCGGAGACGATGCAGGAGCTGGCTGAGGAGATCCCGCTGGGGCGCATCGGCCGGGCGGAGGAGGTCGCTTCGTTGGCGCTGTATCTGGCCTCGCCGGAGGCGGACTATATCACGGGGCAGGTGTTCAGCGTGGACGGTGGGTGGAATATCACCTGACGCGAATCGGCCCGAAGGGTGTGAAGATAGATGGAAATCCTAAATTGCAATCATATTACCAAACAATTCGGCGTGACGCCCGTGCTCGAGGACATCTGCTTTGCCGTATCGGCGGGGGATAAGATCGGCATGATGGGCGTGAACGGCGCGGGCAAGACGACGCTGTTCAAGATCCTCCTTGGGGAGATGGAGCCGGACGCGGGGCAGATCGTGCGGCAAAAGAACCTGAAGCTCGGCTATATGCCGCAGCAGGTGGACTATCGCTCGGACAAGACGGCCTATGAGGACAGCCTCGGCGTCTTTTCCGAATGCATGCAGATGGAGGTGCGGCTGGAGGAATTGCAGCAGCGCATGGAGCAGGAGCACAGCGAGCAGAGCATTGCGCGCTTTTCGGCCCTGCAGGAGCGCTATATCGCCGAGGGCGGGCTGCTCTACCGCGGCCGGGCGCGGTCCATGCTGCAAAGCCTGGGGCTCAGCGAGACGGAGATCGACCTGCCCATGTCGGCGCTTTCCGGCGGACAGCGGACGCGCGTGCTGCTGGCCAAGCTGCTGCTGGCAGAGCCGGACATCCTGCTGTTGGACGAGCCGACCAACCATCTGGACATTGCGGCGGTGGAATGGCTGGAAACCTTTTTGCAGGAATACCGCGGCGCAGTGATCGTCATCTCGCACGACCGGTATTTTCTGGATCAGTTCGTTGGCCGCATTTTCGAGCTGGAAAATCACCATCTGCGCGCCTATACCGGCAACTATTCGGCGTTTATGCGGCAGAAGGAGGCGGACAGCATCGCCCTGCAGCGCGATTTTGAAAAGAAGTCCCGCGAGCTGCACCGCATCGAGGGGATCATTGCGCAGCAAAAGCAGTGGAACACCGAGCGCAGCCTGGTGACGGCGCGGCACAAGCAGAAGATGGCGGACAAGCTCGCCGCCTCCATCGTGCGGCCGGAGGATGCGCCAAAGAGCATGCATCTGTCCCTTTCGGCGGATCAGCGGTCGGGCAACGATGTGTTGTCCGTGCAGGGCGTGGGGCAGGTCTTTGACGGCGTCCGCCTGTTTTCGGATGCCTCCTTCGAGCTGAAGCGCGGGGAGAGAGCTTTCCTGTTGGGGCGCAACGGCGTGGGCAAGACGACGCTGCTGCGGCGGATCCTGGGGGAGCTCCCGGCGACGGAAGGGACGGTTCGCCTGGGTGCGCGCGTAGAGATCGGCTATTACGCGCAGGGGCAGGAAAAGCTGCCGCAAAACGACAGCATCCTAGAGGCCGTCTACCGAAACACCGACGAGCAGGAGCTGGGCCGGATCCGCGATGTGCTGGCGATGTTCCTCTTCCGGGGCGAGGCGGTGGACAAGAAGATCTCCACGCTCTCCGGCGGGGAAAAGGCGCGCGTCGCGCTGGCCATCCTCATGCTTTCGGGCTGCAACCTGCTCATCCTGGACGAGCCGACCAACCACCTGGACATCCCCTCGCGGGAGATTTTGGAGGAGGCGCTGCTGGCATACGACGGCACGATCCTCGCCGTATCGCACGATCGGTATTTCATCCAGAAGCTGGCGACGCGCATCCTGGACCTGACGCCGGAAGGCGTGGCTTCCTATGAAAAAGGATATGACGCCTATCTGGCGAGCAAGGCGGCGCAGCAGCGGGAGGCCGCCGCGCAGAAGCCCAAGCCGGAGACCGACGCCGGGGCACAGTATCGCAAAAAGCGCAGCGAGGAGGCGGAGGCGCGCAGGCGGCGCGGCCAGATCGAGCGGCTGGAAGGCCAGATCGCCGCGCTGGAAGAGGAGATCGCCGCCGAGAAGGAACGGATGAGCCGGCCGGAGATCGCCGCAGACTATGAACAGGTGCTGGAACTCTCCCACAAGGTCGGCGAGATGGAAGCGGAGCTGGAAGAGAAATACGCCAAGTGGGAGGAGCTCTCCCTGGAGGCGTGAGGAGGATCGGGCGCGCAAGACGGCTGCGCCCGGATAGAGACAAGGAGCGCGGCGGCAAGTCCGGCCGCGGGGGAAGGAATATGCAGAAGCTATACGATCGGTTACAATACACTTTCCAAAACGAGGCGCTGCTCCGCGAGGCGTTGACGCACGCCTCCTGCGATGCGGGGTATTCCTATGAGCGGCTGGAATTTTTGGGGGATGCTGTGCTGGAGCTGGAGGTGAGCGCCTGGCTGTACCGGCGGCACCCGGATTTCCGGGAGGGACAGCTCTCGGCGATGCGCACCCGCCTGGTGCAGGAGGAGCACCTCTCCGCTTGGGCGCGGGCGCAGGGGCTCGGGGAATACCTGATCCTCGGCAAGGGCGAGGAGAATTCCGGTGGCCGGGAAAAGGATTCGATCCTCTGCGATGTGGTGGAATCCATCCTGGGGGCGGTCTATCTGGACGGCGGGCTCTCCGCGGCGCGGGCCATCATCCTGCGCATCGTCGAGTTCCGCAAGGAGGACTGCACCGCTTCGCCGGACGCCAAGTCCGCGCTGCAGGAATTTTTGCAGAGAAAGCCGAATCAGAACATCGCCTATCGCCTGGTGCGGACGGAAGGGCCGCCGCACAGCGCGGTCTTTTATATGGAGGTGCTGGTGAACGGAAAGTGCCTGGGCGCGGGCAGCGGCAAGAGCAAGAAGCACGCGGAACAGGCGGCCGCGCGCGAGGCCCTGCAGCGCCTGCGCCGCCGGGAGGGGTGAGCGCTTTTTCCTTCCGCGCGAAAAATGTGAAAAGGTAGTTGACTTTTCCCCCGATACCCGTTATAATAACTTTTGTTGGTATCGGAATGCGACCGTGGCGGAATAGGCAGACGCGCACGTTTGAGGGGCGTGTGGGCAACCATATGGTTTCAAGTCCCATCGGTCGCACCAGATTGGGCTGGGACTTGAACCCATATGG
>CAKTFI010000024.1 GCA_934555865.1 uncultured Christensenellaceae bacterium
CTTTAGGACCTGGACGATAATCTCCTGCCCCTTCTTCAAAATGTCCTTGATGTTGACATCCTTGAGCTCCCGATCGACCACGCCGCAGTTATCCTCGAAATCAAAGTCGCTCTTGTCCGCCAGAAGATCGCCCACATAGAGGAACGCGTTCTTATCCAGTCCAACATCGACAAACGCCGCCTGCATCCCCGGCAGAACATTGGCAACCCGCCCTTTGTAAATATTTCCGACCAAGCGTTCATTGCCGCGCAGCTCTACCTGTACTTCTGCAAGTTCGCCATCCTCCAGCAGCGCCACCCGCGCCTCATGCGGCGTGACATCTGCGATAATCTCTCTTCGCATACCTTTTTCCGAAGTCCAACCTTTCTTTATCCATAACGCTTCCAGTGGCCACAGCGCGCCTTCCGCCGCCCATATCGTCTCTTGTGAGGCAGAGGAGGTGTTTCTGCCCCTCCCGCCGTTTTATACATACATTTATTTATTATAGCAGTTCCGGGGGATGCGGTCAAATTCCCGAACATTATGCGCTTTCCGTTCGGGCAAAAGCTCTCGAAACCGCACCGACGCCCCGTGCCGCAGCGCCATCGCCAAAAGCGTCTGTTCGTCCCAGACCTGCCGCACATGCTTCTCGTCGTCCAGGATGTACACCATCGTATAGGCGCGCGCGTCCAGCCGGACAAGCGCCCGGGCCAACGGCTTGCGCTCGTCCAGTGCGATCGCCCGCACCCGCGCCGCCTGGCTCTTGCCCAACTGCCGCCGCCTTTCGATCCATTGTGCCGCCGGCACGGCGGCTTCGCGCAGGCCTCGCACCGACGACCCCAAAAGAAACGCGCCCCACAAGGGAAGCGTCCAATTTCCCTGCCTTTGCAGCAGCAGGTACCCGCCCCAGAGGATCGCCGCGCCGCCCAGCGCCGCGCCAAAGACGCTGCTCCACCGCACCGCGCGCCGGCGCCCCACCGCCAGGCCCAGCGCCGCGCAGAAGATGCGCCCGCCGTCCATCGGCAGCACCGGGAGGAGGTTGACCGCCACCATCCCGACATGGCTCCGAAGGCTGGACTGCACAAAAGGAGAGCCTGTCTCTCCTCGCCAAAGCAGGAACAGCGCCGCCATCCAGAGGTTGACCGCCGGACCGGCTGCCGCGACAAATACTTCCGTAGGCGCGTCGCAGAAATCGATCCCGGGCATGCGGGCCGCGCAGCCAAACGGGAGCAGGCGGATCTCCTCGACCTCCAGCCCCATCGCCCCGGCCATCAGCATGTGCCCGCCTTCGTGCAGAAACAGTGCCAGCAAAAAGGCCGCCGTGTCTATGCTGCCCCGCACCGCCAACATCCAAATGAGAAGGGGAAAAAACAGCGGACTCACCGACCATCTTTTCCCCCAAAGCTCAGCTTTCAATTGTTCCCGCCGCTTCCTTCAGCTGCGCCGCGTCGAGCGAATCCACATACCCGATCCCGCTCACCGTTTCCAGGCACAGCACCTCCTCGTGCAGGCTGCCGATCACCTGCGCGCTCTGCACCGCATCCCCGGCCAGCACCGCCGGCTTCAAGCCCGTGTAGGTCGTCTGCGTCCCGTTGGCGTTGTTCACGACCACGCTGTCCTGCGAGGTCTTGATAACCGTGCCCGCCAGGATCGCCTTGACCTCGGCGTGCTGCTCACTCTGGATCGAGACCTCCCGCTCGCTTTCCGCGAAGGACTGCACCACCTCGCCCTCGAGCGGCAGGCTGTATGCCTCCTCCCCGGCCGAGCCGTTCACGAAGTGCAGACGGCCCAGCTCCTCTTCCTCGACTGTCGTGCTTTGCAGCACCGAAGCGGCGTCCCCCAAAAACTGCTGCGCCGTCTTGCTGCCGAGCGCCTTGACCCCGAGGATGCCCAGCACCAGCAACAGGCAGGCGGCCGTCCGCCGCCAAAGGCCTCGAGAGCCCATGACCGCCTCCTCCGCCCGCCGGAAGAACGCCCGCCAGCGCGCTTCCTCCTGCGCCTCGGCCGGCGGCGAACTGTGCTGCCGCGCCGAAGCCGTCATGCGCGCATACTGGCTCCCCCGTGCCGCCGTACGGAAGGCCCCCGGGGCGTTTTTGTCTGTTCCATATCGATTCTGCATACGCAAGCTCCTCCATCCCAAGCGATTCTTGGTAATGTATATGGCCTGCCCGGGCAAAATATTTCCCGTTTGCTACCGCAGCAGCTTGTGATTGCGCGCGCGGCGCATGTCCACATTGATCGCCAGCGCGACGCCCGCCATGCTGGTCATCAGGCTGGACCCGCCATAGCTGATGAACGGCAGCGGGATGCCCGTCACCGGCATAATGCCGATGTTCATGCCCACATTCTCGATGAAATGGAACAGCAGCATAAAGGCCACGCCCAGGATAAGGTAAGCGCCAAAGTCGTCTTTCGCGCGCATGGAGAGCTGAAACAGCCGCACGATGAGCATCACATAGCACAATACGAGCAATAGCGCGCCAATAAAGCCGATCGCCTCGCAGGTCGAGGAAAAGATGAAGTCGGTGTGCTTTTCCGGCAGGTAGTTGGACTTCTGCGTGAGCAGATCGGTGGAAAACAACCCCTTGCCGAACAGCCCGCCGGAGCTGCTCACCGCCTTGGCGCGCAGGACATTATAGCCCGCGCCCTCCGGGTCGCGCGTTGGATCCAAAAAGACATATACGCGGTTTTTCTGTTCCGGCGTCAACACCAGCCATATGAGCGGCAAGCAGGCCAGCCCGCCGCCCAAAAGCGGCCCCAGAATCTTCCAGCTCGTCTTGGCCATGAAGAGCAGCGCCGCCGCGATGGCCACATAGACCATGGCCGTGCCAAAGTCCGGCTGCAGGACGACCAGCCCGGCCAACACGCCGCACTTCCACACGACCGGCCAGAGCTCCTTCCAGTGCGAAATGCCCGTCGTCCGCCCCTCGGTCGCCTTGGCGAATTCCCAGGCGAACACTAGGATCGCCGCGATCTTGCACAGCTCCCCCGGCTGGATCCCCACGCCCAGCGCCGAGAAGTAGAACCACCCGGTCATGCCCCGCTGCCGCGAACCGAACACGAGCACCGCCGCCAGCACTGCCGCCGCGCCCCAGAAGATATAGATGACGAACTGCCGGATGTTTTGATAGTCGATAAACAGGATCGCCACGGCCAGCGCAATGGAGATGCCGAGAAAGATCAATTGCCGCAGCGCGTTGCCGGAAAAAAGCGACCCGATATAGGCCATCGCCGACTGTCCCTCTTCATACCCGGCGGAAGTCGCGCTGGCGATGCAGATCACGCCGAACACCGCGAGCCCCAGCGTCAAGGCGACGGTGATCCAGTCGATCCGCTTGCGCAATGTGTTTTTTGAAACCTCCATACTGCCTCCAAACTGCAAATGCCGGCAAACGGATTGCCGGCATTTTTCGCTCCCTACTTGTTTTTGGTCATCCGCTTGACCCGCTTGATCGGGATGTTTGCCACGATCTCCGAGGTCGTCCCTTCCCCGCCGATGTTGGAATTCTTGATGTCCAATTCGAATTCCTCCTCGTCGATCTCGATGTATTCCTGGATCACCTTCAGGATGTCCCGCTTCATCATTTCGATCATCGCGTTGTTCGAGGAAGTGCCCGTGCGGTCATAGATCAGCACCAGCTTCAGGCGATCCTTGGCGATCGAACTGCTCTTGTTCTTGTTTCTGCTAAAAAGGCCCATGGTCTATTCCTCCTGCCCCTAAACCGCCCGGCGATCAGCCGAACAGCTTCTTGAACCGCTTAAAGAAGCCTTCCTTTTCCTCGTATACGCCGATCGGGATGTCCTCGCCCAAAATGCGCTTCACCGTCGCCCGGTATGCCGCGCCCGCGCGGGACTTGTCGTCGCTCACCGCGGGCTCGCCCAGGTTGCTCGCGCGGAAGATCAACTCGTCCTCCGGGATCACGCCGATGAGGTCGACCCCCAGGATCTCGATCACATCGTCGATGGAGAGCATGTCGCCCTTCTTCGCCAGGTCCGGCCGCATGCGGTTGATGAGCAGCTTGACATCCTCCACCTCGCTTGCGGAAAGCAGCCCGATGATGCGGTCTGCATCGCGCACCGAGGAGACCTCCGGCACCGCCACGACGATCGCGCTCTTCGCGCCCGCGATGGCGTTTTTGAAGCCCTGTTCAATACCGGCCGGGCAGTCGATGATGATGTAGTCTACTTCCTTTTCCAGCTCTGCGATCAATTCCCGCATCTGCTCCGGCGCGACGGCCATCTTGTCCCGCGTCTGTGCCGCAGGCAGCAGGTACAGCCCGTCATAGCGCTTGTCCTTGATGAGCGCCTGCTTGAGGCGGCAAGTTCCTTCCACTACATCGACCAGGTCATAGACGATCCGGTTTTCCAGCCCCAGCACGACATCCAGGTTGCGCAGGCCGATGTCCGTATCCACGAGCGCCACTTTCTTTCCTTCCCGCACCAGGCCGACGCCGAGGTTGGCCGAGGTCGTCGTCTTGCCGACGCCGCCCTTTCCAGAAGTCACTACGATCACATTCTGCATAGCTTGCTTGCTCCTCCACTCATGTTATCCCACAAAATCTACCAAAATCTTGCCATCCTGCACGCGCACGATCTCCGGTCCTTCGACCGGCCGACCGCTTGGAATGATGGCGATCTTTCCCCCGATGCGCACCTGCTGGGGGATCAGGCTGTTGGCTGCGATAATTGCGTCCGCCCGCCCGCCGTATGCGCCCGCATGCGCCAGGCCGCGCAGCTTGCCGAACACGACGATATTGCCGCCGGCCACCAGCTCCGCCCCGGCGTTGACATCGCCCACGACCACGATGTTTCCCTCATTTTCCAGCCGCTGCCCGCTGCGCAGCGTCCCGCGGAAAAACAGGTCTCCGGGCGCGCCCTGCGCCTCTGCGTCCGCGGCCGGTTCGGCCGGTTCCTGCGGCGGGGGCACCGGCTGCATCTGGCGCACGATGTCTTCATCGTCCGAAAAGGACACCGTTTCCAGCCCGATCTCCTTTTGCAGCAGCGAACGGATCTCCTTTTTCTGCATCTCGGTGAACTTTTTCCCGAAAAAGTGTGCCGGAGAACTCGCACCCCGATAAAAATTGCGCATGCCGCGCATTTTCTGCTCGAACTCTTTCCAAAACTGCCCGTATGGGGCGTCGGCGTCAACCCAAAATTCCAATACCTCGCCGGAACTCTTGATCGTCAACAATTCTGGGCGTCCCCCTTTCCAAAGCCTGCATATTCTATCGATTCATTATATAGCATTTGCAGGCTCCCTGCAATCTTTTTAATGCATGATCTCGCCTTCCTGATAGGACACCCCGCTCTGGGCCTCCTTCTGGTCGAAATAGTAGGTGATGATCGCCTTGGCCGTGTCATAGACCTTGCTGTTGCTGAGTCCGTTCGGCACAAAGATGACGACGGCGATCTCCGGGTCCTCCTTCGGTGCCACGAGGCAGAACCAGATGTTGTCCTCCAAATCAATGTTGGAGATCGGGGCCGTGCCCGTCTTGCCGGCCAGGATATGCTGATACTTGAAGCCCGCAAAGGCCGAACCCGCCGTGCCGCGGTTCTCCCAGGACACGACCTGCTCCATGCCCTCCATGATCGCCTTGGAATAGGCCGTGGGCAGCTGCAGGTCCTCCACCAGGCTCGGCTCGCTTTGAAGCACGACCTTGCCGGAAGCGTCCACCACCCGGTCGATGATGTTGGCGTCATAGACCTTGCCGCCGTTGCTGATCGCGCACATATACCGCGCGATGGCGATCGGTGTGAGCTGCGTCGGCGTCGCGCCGATGCCCTGCGTCGCCGTGTCCGTGTTCGTCCAGATGAGCTCGATGAGCGTGCTCATGATCTGGCTCGTCCAGCCGCGCTGCCGCGCGACATTGGCCGGGATGTCCAGCGTGTCGCTCAGAACCTCGCGGATCTCGGGGCCGATGGACAGCTTTTGCAGCTCCACCAGCTTGACCAGCGCCAGCGCCGCGTTCGAGAGCTGCGCATCAGTATACACCACGCCGCGTTCCTCGCCAAAGCCCTGCAATTGCGTCTTCAGCTTGTTATACACGAGCGTCGGCTTATAGGTCTTCTGCTGATCGATGGGCAGTGTGCTGTCGTAGAGGATCTTGGGTCCGCCGATCCAACCCACGGCCTCGCCCGTCAGCTGGATGTTCGTCTTGGAGGTCAATCCGAGCTTGCCGACCCAGTTCGTCAGGCGGTCGATGCCCAGCCGGTCCGCCACCTCAAAGAAGAAGTAGTTGCAGCTGTTCTTGAGCGCCGCGACGACATTCTGCCGCCCGTGGCTGCTGTAGTACGGCTTGATCCAGCAGGCCGGCGCGTCGCTGCCCTCCTTGACATATTTGTCATACGGGCCGCTGTCCACAATCGTGGAATTGACCGTGATCTCCCCCTCCATGAGCCCCGCGACCGCCGTCGCCATCTTAAAGATCGACCCCGGCGTCGAGGTGGAGGAGATCGCGTTGTTAAACAGCGGAGAACCCTCCTGGTCGAGCAACGCCTGATAATCGGCGTCCGAAATGCCGCCCGTGAACAGGTTCAGGTCATAGGAGGGATAGCTGGCCAGCGCCAGGACATTGCCGGTGTCCACCTCCATGACGATTGCCGCACCGGCATTGGCGAGCGAAAGCTCCTTGACGCTGCGCACCGCGAGCAGCTTGTCGTACTTGCCCTTCTTTTCGGCGTACTGCGTCTCCTGCTCGCGGCGGATCTTCTGCACATTTTCCGCCAGCGCGCGCTCCGTCACCTGCTGCAGCCCGATGTCCAGCGTCAACACCACGCTGTCGCCCTGCGTCGGCGCGAGGTAGGAAGTCTGCTTCACGATGCTGCCCGCCTTATCGAGGCTGTAGGTGCGCTTTCCCTGCCGCGCGCTCACGCAGCCGGAGAGGTATGCCTCCATCGTCGCCTCGATGCCGACCTTGCCCACGAGGTCCTCCGCACCATAGCCCTGTTCCTTTTTTCCCTTCAGCTCGTCCGCATCGACGATCCGCCCCAGATACCCGAGGACATGCGCCGCCGAGTCGTTTTTGGGGTAGTATCGCGTATAGCTCTCCGCGATCTCGATGCCCGTGAGCTCGTCCGCATGCGTCTCGATCTCATAGACCGTGTCCAGGCTGACATCCTTTGCGATCGTCACCTTGACATAGGACTGGTACATGTTCATCTGCACTTCCTGCCAGATGGAGAGCAGCTTGCGCGCCGCCTCGTAATCCAGCTCCTCCGGGATGCGGAAGCGGCTGCGCAGGTCGTAATAGATGTCCTCCGGCTCCATGTCCGCGTCCTTGATCTGCATATTGGCGCACCAGGAGGCGATCCGTTCCTTGCGCGTCTCTTCGCCAAGGTCGCTGCTCAGGTCGTAGGAAAAGTTTCCCTCGCCGTCCCGCACGATCAGAAAGGTGTCGATCGTCTTGTCGCCGTGGCTTTCCAGGATCTCGATCGTCTCCTGCAAAATGCGCGTATAGTTCGCCCGGTCGCTCGAAGCATTGTTCACCGGGTCGCGGTAGAAAGTCACCGTATAGCTTTCCCGGTCATAGGCCAAAAGCACGCCGTTCGCGTCATAGATCGATCCACGCTTCCCCGCCACCGAGACGCTTGCCTCCCGGCTCGCCTGGGTAGTGTTCTGTTCCCCTGCGGCCACCAGGCGGTAGAGCCGCACGCTCATCAGCCCGAACAGCAGCGCGATGGCGACCAGGCAGGCGATGTAGCGATTCTTCAATTTCTCAAACATGCCGCCTCACCCCCTGTCCAGATATTTTCCCGTCGGCCACAGCACGCGCAGCCGGTACAGCCTGCCCAAGAGGGCATGGGCCCCAAGGCTCAACAGCGCCTGCGGGAGCATCCCCGGCAGTGTGCTGTGCCAAAGTCGGTTCCAAAGCCCCACCGGCGCGTCCATGAGGAAGCAGAGGACGACGCCCAGCACCTCCCGCAGGGCCCACGCCCCAGCCGACGCGAGTAGCACGCCCACAAGGTCCAGCCGGCGGTCCCGCAGAAACAGGTAGGCGGCCAGCCCCACAAGCAGATATTGCAGCGCGTAAAACCCCAGCGCCTTGGCAAAGAAGGCATCCATCCACACCGCCGCCAGCGTGACATAGAACACGGGGGTCATCGTCTGCTCCCAGGCGATCATGCCGAACAGCACGGCCAGCAACATGTCCATCTGAGCGCCAAAGATCGATACCTGCGGCGAAACGCATGCCGTCAGGATCATCGAGAGCAGCGACACTCCGCCAAGAAACAGATACCTCATCCGTTCACCTCTTCATAGACATGCAGGAGAACGCTCACTTCCTCCAGATGATCAAAATCCACCGTGCTCTGCACATAGGCGACCCGCTCGCTCGAAGCCGTCGTGCTGACCTCGCTCACCACGCCCACCTCGATGCCCTTGGGGTAGACCCCGCCGATCCCTGAGGTGATGATTTTGTCCCCCGGGACGATGTCCGCGTCCTCGCGCAGATAGTACAGGCGCAGCTGCCCGCTGTCCTCCTCGGCGCGCAGTACGGCGTTGTCCCGCGTCCGCTCGACCGCCACGGCGATCCCGCTGGCGTCGTCCAACAGGGAGAGCACGCGCGCGTATCCGCCCGCCGCATAGACCACCTTGCCCACCAGGCCGTCGGCGCTGTAGACAATCATGCCGCTTTCGATGCCCGCATGGCTGCCCGCATTGATGGTAAATTCCTGATACCACTTGCCCGGCATCGTCCCGATGATGCGCGCGGTCGCGACCTCGTATTCGCTATCCGCCGTATAATTCAACAGCGCGCGCAGGCGCTCGTTTTCCCGGAGCAGCTCGTCATAGGTCTTGAGCTTGTCCTCATAGTCCGCCACCTGCTTTTGCAGCGCGGCATTCTGCTCCTTGAGCTCTGCCGAAGTGGCGCGCCCGGCAAAGAACATCCCGATGTCTTCCGTAATATTGTAAAAAAAGCTCTGCACCGGCTTGAGGGCGCTGCCCAGGATGCTGACCGGGCCGCTCTGCGAATCCGTATTCGCCGTCGTGATCAGCAGGCTCACCAGCACGATCGCCAATACCACCGTCATCACCAACGGCCTGTTTTTCCAAAAGTTCATGCGTTGCTTCTCCAACCAAAAAAGATGTATGACATTTTTTTATTATATCATACATCTTTTGGCTTGCCACAGGGGCGTCCGTAACATATTTATAAATTTTACCGCCAGGCAAGACGCGGGTCGCCCTCCCCGGCGCGCAGCGCGCCCTCCAGCGCTGCCCAGGCCGGGTCGTCCGGAAGGGAGACCGGCATCCCGAGCCGCTGCGCGAGGAATTCCCCCATCCCGCACAGGCGGGCGTGCCCGCCGAAGAGCAGAACGCCCTCCTCCGCGAGGTCGGAGAGCAATTCCGGCGAGATGCGCGCGCACAGCGCCCGGATCCCGGCGGCCACTTCCTCATACACCAGGTGCAGCACGCCCGAGAATTCCACGGGGCACAGCCGGCGTTCCTCTCCCCGCGCCGTCCGGACCGTGACCGGCCGCCCCGGTTCCCCCGAAAGCTCCCGGGCGATGCGCTCCGCCTCCACGCGGCTCACCTGCCCCGCGCCGCATTCCTCCGCGCGCCCGGCCAACAGCCGCAGCAGCCGCCCTCCGCCGGACTCGCGTTCCAGATGCGCCGCCACGCCGGAGGCGGTCGTCACACCGAGCCGCAGACTGCCCGCCCCCAGGCTCACGGCCAGGCGACCAAACGGCCGCGCGATGTCCCGCCCTGCGCCCAACTGCGCGGCGAGCGCCTCCTCCAAGAAATACGCCTTGCGCACGCCTGCGATCGTCGCACAGTATTCCCAGGCTGCATATTCCCGCGCGCCCAGGCCGCAGGGAGTCACCAGCACCGCCGTGCGCACCCCCGCGCGCCGTTCCCCGCGCGCCCGGCGCAGCAGTTCCCGCAGCACAAAGGCCGCCGTTTCCGCATCCTCGACGCGCCCATTGCGCACCGGCCACACGCCCCGATAGCGCTCCGGCGCATAGGAAAGCAGCTCGCTTGCCTGCTCTCCAGCCGCGGCCGGCTGTCCGGAAGAAAGCTCCACTGCCGCGAGCGTCGGCGCACAGAGCAGCTGCCGCCGCCCCGGCGCGCCGATGCGCGTATAGGCCGAGCCCATATCCACCCCGATCCCGTTTATAAGTCGATCCTTCACGCGTCTCCGTCCCATCGTCCTGTAGAATTCTTACTACATTCCTATGGGACACGCCGGTAGGATATGCCTTACTCCCCGGATAGGCCAAATTCCTTAAGCGCGGCATAGACCCGCTGCACCGGCAGCCCCACCACATTGGACGGGCATCCCTCGATGCGCGTCACAAAGCGCGCGCCCTCCTCCTGGATGGCGTATGCCCCGGCCTTGTCCAAAAAGGCCGCCTCGTCCAGGTATCGCTGCAATTCTCCTTCGGAAATCGGCGCGAACCGCACATCCGTCCGCTCGCAAAAGACAACCTCCCGCTCCGCGCTGCGCAGCGCCACACCTGTATAGACCTGATGCACCTGCCCGCTCAACAGCCGCAGCATGCGCGCCGCATCCGCCCGATCGCGCGGCTTCCCCAAAATCTCCGTCCCGAGGCACACCAGCGTGTCCGCGCCCAGCAGCACCTCTCCCGCCTGCATGGCAACCGCCCGCGCCTTGCGCAGCGCCAGCGCCTGCACGCGCCGCTCGCAGTCCGCCTCCTGGATGCTTTCATCCGTCTGCGCCGTGCGGACCGTAAATTCCGGCACGATGCGCCGCAGCAGTTCCTTCCGCCGGGGCGATGCCGAACAAAGAACGATCTTCATCCCGTTTCTCCTTTTTTTCTTTCTATCATACGCAGTTCGCGCCGTTTTTTCAACCAGCAAATTGCGCGCCAGACGCCCAGCCCTAAGAGAAACCCGCCGAACAGCCGCCGCAACAGCCCGGTCTCCAGCCCCGCCGCCAGGTGTGCGCCCAAAAGCGACCCGGCCAGCCCGCCCGCCGCCAGGCCGAGCGCCAGCGGGATGTTCACCTGCTTTTTATGCAGATGCATTGCCAGCGCCAGCGCCGACATCGGCAGAAAGCAGAGCAGGTTGAGCCCCTGCGCCTCCTGCTGTGCCGCGCCCAGAAACCAGGTCAGCACGGGGATCAGGATGACGCCGCCGCCCATGCCCATGCCGCCCAGCACGCCAAACAGCAATCCCGCCAACAGATACCACATACCTTCCTCCTTAGAACAGCAGCATGCGCAGCCCTGCGAGCAGGATGAGCCCCGTAAACAGCAGATTCACCCAGGCGGGCGGGAGCTTGTCCAGCGCCAACGCCCCAAGGGCGCCGCCCGCCGCCCCGCCTGCCAGCAGCAGCCAGGTCTCCGTCCTCCAGGGGATCGCACCGTGCAGCGCATATACGGCGGCGCTCACGACACAGAGCGGGAGGATGGCAAGGATCGCCGAGGCATGCGCGCGCTTTTCCTCCTCCCCGAGGCGCGTCATGGCCTCCACCGCGAGCACCCCGCCGCCCGAGCCGAAAAATCCGTTCAAAAACCCGATCCCGCCCCCCAGCAGCAGCCGGAGAACCCAGAACCAGGCGCGTTTATTCTTCGTTTGCTTCATGGCAATTAGTTTTGCCGTCCCCGGCCGCGTTTATTTACATCTCCCGCAAAATTGAGTATAATAAATGAAATTTCGTCTTTGAGGTGTGCGCCATGTTTGACCTGACGGCGGGATACCTGCTCCTGCAGATCGTTCTCGCGTTCTTCCTGTGCTTTTTCGGCTATCGGCATATCCGGACGCTGCTCAGCGTCTATGCGTTTTTGGCGGGCTTCTTCGGCGCGTATTTCCTGCTGCTGCCGCTGCCGCTGTCCGCGCTTTTGCGAAACATCCTGTGCATCCTGGCCGGGCTTCTGTGCTCAGGGCTCACCTATGCGCTCTACCGCCTCGCTATGTTTGCCGCCGGCGCCGGGCTCGGCCTCGCGATCGGCCTCATCCTGTGCCATTCCTTCGGCATCCCGCCCTTCGGCACGGTCGGGCTGGTGCTGATGGGCGCGCTGGCTCTAGCCGCCGGAGCGCTCTCCATCGGCTATAAGCGCATCCTGCTCGTCCTGTCCACCGCCTGCTGCGGCGCGCTGCTGCTCTCCCTGCACGGCGGGTACTTCATCGGGTATTTTTCCAAGATCGGCTTTGCCGTCTTTACACTGCACCAGCCGCTGCAGCGCACGCTTGTGGGCCTGTCCGACTTTTTTGCCGGCGCGTTCCCCTATCTGCTTGGCGCGTCGCTGCTGCTCTCCCTCGCGGGCGTGCTCCTGCAATTCCACAAGAACGGCCGCAAAAAATAATTTTTCAAGACAGGTATATTTCCCTGCACCCGCGCCCATACTATCCTCGATGCCAAGTGCATCATTTCCCGTTTCATTTTTCCTCTATATCGGAAAGGCCCGGTTTTACCGGGTCTTTCTTGTTATTCGGCGTCTGCCCCGCCCTCTGTCGCGCCGCCCGCGCGCACGACGAGCTGCATACCTGGATAGATGCCTCCCTCCACGCGGTTCCAGCGCAAAAGCTCCGCCACGCGCATGCCGAAGCGCGCCGCCACACCCTCCGGCGTGTCTCCCATGCGGTAAGCATATACCGAAAAGCCCGCCCCGGGGCAAGGCACCCGCAGAGACATCCCCGCGCGGATCTGCGCCGGGCTGGAAAGCCCGTTTTCCAGCAGAATCGCCCGCATGGAGGTGCCGAATTTTTCCGCAATGCCGAACAGCCGCTCTCCCGGCCGCACCGTATAGGCCCTGACCTGAAAGATCGGATCCCCCGCTCCTGCCCGGTCCGCCGCGCGCCTGCGGCACCAGTCCGGCGGCGGGACGCGGACCTGCCCGCCCGCGGCCCAATGCGCGCCCGGATTCGCGCGCAGCAGCATGCAGACCGGCAGGGCATACCGCGCGCTCAGGACCTCCGGCGTGTCGCCGGGCGCCAGGCGGTACCGGAGGAAGCAATCTCCCTTTTGTTCAAAATCCATTGCGAACCCCCTCCGCCTATGGTATAGTGTATGGGAATGCGCAGAGTAGAGACTTGGCGGTATCATATGGGATGGGATGTTGCCCATAGAGCGCGAAAATTCGCCCCCGGTCTCGCGTCCGCTGCCATCCATAGAAGGGCCTGCCGTCTTTTGCGGCGCCTGTTTTTTTATGGGATCAAGCAGTAATTTTGATGCGTCATTCGGAAAGGATTCCGTATGAACAAACACACTTCTCTCAAGCGTACCATCTACGCCGCTTTACTCACTTCTATTTCCGTCGTTTTGAAATTATTCCTCGGCATCCCCGTCAACCTGTTCGGCGGCTTTGTCAAGGACATCAACCTCTCCCCCACCGTCATCATGTTTTCCGGCATGAGCCTCGGCCCGTGGTACGGTGCGGCGATCGGCGCGATCACGGATGTGCTCGTCTATCTCGTCCGCCCGCTCGGGAGCTATAACCCCATTTTCACGATCACCAACGCCCTTATCGGGCTGATCCCCGCCCTGTTCTTCCTGAAAAGCCCCCGGCGCACGCTTTTGCGCATCAGCCTCAGCACTTCCGTCACGCAGACGCTCTGTTCGTTTGTGATCAACACGCTGGCGCTCATCCTGCTCGGCTTTATGCCGGCCAAGATCGCCTGGTTCCGCGCGCTGTCTACCTTCGTCATGCTGCCGCTGCATATTTTCCTCATCTATATGCTCACGCGGGCGTCGGAAAAATACCTTTCCTTTCTGGTTTCGCCGGACGGAGCTGCCTCCCAAGAGCGTGCATAAAATGCGGAAAAACCCGGTATACTTCGTATAGAATACCCGGGGAGGCTCTGCCGCTATGAAGATCGATTGGAACCGCAAATATACCACACTTGCCGTCTATGCATTTTTGGTGCTCTCTGCGGTCTGCTGCATCGTCTTCGTGCTGTTCCACCTTGCGGGCATCCTGCAGGCCGCAAACAAGTTCATCCAGGTAATTCATCCCGTTCTCTGGGGATTTGCGCTTGCGTACCTGCTCAATCGACCCGTGCAATTCTGTCAAAAAAAGGTGTTTCGCTTTCTTGCGACACCCAAAAAACCGCGGCGGCAATGGATTAAGGGACTTTCCATTGCCGCCGTCTATCTTTTCTTTGGCTGCTGCCTGTTGGGGCTGCTGGCCGTCCTCCTGCCGCAGCTTGTGCGCAGCCTCTCCATCTTCCTTGCCAACCTGCCCACCTATCTTTCAAGTCTCGACCAGTGGCTGCAGCAGACGAGCGAGCGGCTGCACATCGCGCACTGGATCGACGGCGGCTTTTCGCTCGCCAACCTGTTTGAAAAGGCGTTTGCCTATTTGAAGGACATTCTCCCCGACATCGCCAACGCCGGGATTGACATCGCCTACCGCGTCGTCGGGTGGGGGAGCAGCGCGGTGTTGGCCATCGTCATCAGCATCTATACACTGCTTTCCAAGGATCTGTTGATCGCACAGGCCAAAAAGGTCGTCTATGCCCTGTTCCGCCCCAAATACGCGGACAGCACCATCGCCCTCACGCGGGAAAGCAACGAGATCTTCGGCGCATATATTTCCAACCTCCTGTTTGAGGCGTTCCTCATCGGGCTCCTGCACTTTTTGGTGCTCAGCATCTGCCGCGTGCCGTATACGCTGCTCATCAGTGTGATCATCGCGCTCACCGACATCCTGCCCTACATCGGGCCGGTAATCGGCGCGGCGATCTCCATGCTGCTGCTCTTCGTCGTCTCGCCCGCCTATGCCGTGACGCTGCTCATCGTCACCGTCTGCATCCAGCAATTCGAGGCCAACTTCCTGGCCCCCAAGATCCTCGGCGACTCCACCGGGCTCACCAAATTCTGGGTCGTCGTGGCCATCTTGCTCGGCGGCGGCCTGTTCGGCCTGCCGGGGACGATCCTCGGCATCCCGCTGTTTGCCGTGCTCTATTCCGTGCTGCGGCAATTCATCTATGCCCGGCTTCGCCACCGCAACCTATCCATCCATTCCGAGGACTACCGCTCCGACATCGACGAATGAGCACAAAAAAGGAGAGGCTCGGCCGTGTGCCGATAAGACAGTAATTTGAGAAAACTACAAAATCGGCATCTGTCAAGCAGGATTGGACAACAAAACAGGCGGCACTCAACTTCGGTTGGGTGCTGCCTATTTTTGTGCATCTAAGGGTTGAAAATCGCCAACTTCCTGCGCTGTAAGGCAAAGGGAGTGAAAAGGGCGAAATAGTTATCTCCTTTGTGCGGTTCCTTTGTGAAATAGTGAGTTGCTACGGAGTGAATACCATTCGCTGGGGAGTGCACATATCTGCAGCTGTGCAAAATACCCCACAAAACCGCAAAGTCGATAGGCGGGTATTTCGATGCAGCGTATGTTTGACACCATAAAAACCGTCAAATCAGTTGCGCCTATAGGAAAGCTATGCTCTAACGTGGTAAATTTCAAAAAGTCTATTGAAAGTACTCATAGCCCTGCGTTATAATATGTGTACACACTTCGCTAACGAAAGGGATAAGGCTGATGGCTGATACATATATCAAGTATAACGACCACTCAATAAGCTCTGCGTTCAAAGATCATTACATTGTTCCTGATTATCAAAGAGAATATGTTTGGAATGATGAACAGGTAGAGCAGTTGATGGCAGATTTATTGGATGCCTATAATACTGATAATAAAAAAGCGTATTTCCTTGGAACCATAGTAACTTATGATTCCGGCAGCCAGTTTGAATTGATTGATGGGCAACAACGTCTTACCACATTTTTTGTTTTGCTATGTGCAATCAAAAAAATATATG
>CAKTFI010000025.1 GCA_934555865.1 uncultured Christensenellaceae bacterium
GCCGATCTTGACATAGGGCTTTTCCTCGGAAAACCGGTCGAGGAAAGCCAGAGTTTCTTGCTTGCTGCTGAAATCGCAGGCAATGATGACATCGCGATTCATTGGTGCGCACCTCCGATGATTTCTTTTAAGTTTTGAATGCCGAGCTCTGCCATCTTGGCGGGCAGCTCCTCGACGATTTGTTTGCAGATATAGGGGTTTACGAGGTTGGCCGCGCCGATCTCGACGGCGCTCGCCCCGGCCAGCATCATTTCGATCACATCCTCGGTGCAGGACACGCCGCCCATGCCGATGATCGGGATGGACACAGCCTCATAGACTTGCCAGACCATGCGCAGCGCGACTGGGAAGATTGCGCTCCCCGACAGGCCGCCCGTTGTGTTTTTGAGGAGCGGCCGTCGGCGCCGGAGGTCGATGCGCATGCCGAGCAGTGTGTTGATGAGGCTGATGCCGTCCGCCCCGGCGTCCTCGCAGGCGCGGGCGATTTCGGCAATGTCGGCGACATTGGGGCTCAGCTTCATATAGACCGGCTTGGTCGTGACGGACTTGACGATGCGCGTGATGTTGGCCGCAGACTGGGGCGTCGTGCCAAAGCTCATGCCGCCGTCGTGCACATTGGGGCAGCTGATGTTGACTTCGATGAGCCCCACCTGCGGTTCGGCGTCGATCCGTTCGCAGCAATAGGCATATTCCTCGGCGGAAAAGCCGCTGATGTTGGCGATGACCGGCTTGGAAAAGTGTTTGCGAAGCCGGGGAAGTTCCTCGGAAATGACCTTGTCGATGCCCGGGTTTTGCAGTCCCACGGCGTTCAGCATGCCTGCGGGCGCCTCTGCGATGCGGGGCGTCGGGTTGCCGAAGCGGGGTTCGCGCGTCGTGCCCTTAAAGGAGAAGGATCCGAGGCAGTTGATATCGTACAATTCGGCAAATTCGTGGCCATAGCCGAAGGTCCCGCTGGCGGGGATCACCGGGTTGTCCAGCGTGAGGCCGGAAAGCGTCACTTGCGTGTTTACCATACAATCTCCTCCTTATCCAGCACAGGGCCGTCCTTGCAGATGCGTTTGTTGCCGTATTTGGTTTTGCAGGAGCACCCCATGCAGGCGCCGAAGCCGCATCCCATGCGTTCCTCAAAGCTCAATTGCCCGCCGCAAGGGCAGAGCGCGTGCACGGCCCTAAGCATCGGCTCCGGCCCGCAGGCATAGTAGAAGGAATAGCCGGAAAGCGTGGCGATGGCATCGGTTACAAAGCCAGGCATGCCCACGCTCCCGTCGGCGGTGCACACGACCGTGCGCACACCGAGGTGTGCAAACTCTTCGGCATAGAAGACATCCTCGGCTTTGTTGAAGCCGAGCACGGCGGTCGGGTGCTTGCCCTGCGAAAGCAGCTGTTTGGCCAGCGCGTAGAGGGGCGGGACGCCCACGCCGCCGCCGATGAGCAGCGGCGTTTCGCCGCTTTTTTGCGCGTCGAACCCGTTGCCGAGGCCGGAGAGCGCGTCCAGCTGCGCGCCCGGCGCGAGGCGGGACAGGGCGGCCGTCCCTTTGCCCACGACCTTATAGATGATCGTGAGGCCGTCCGCGTCGAAGTCGCAGATCGAGATCGGGCGGCGCAGGAAGAAGCCGGGGAGCGCCAGGTCGACAAACTGCCCCGGCGCCGTGATGGCAGAGGTGTCCCCCGACAGGCGCATGCGAAACACCTGCCGGGCGAGCGGTTCGTTGGAACAGACGGTATAGAGGGTTTGTTTCATAGTAGGCTCCCCTTATGCGTCGATCGTCGAAACGCCGATCGTGATCTCTTCCAGGACATCCAGCAGCACCTTGACGGTGTCGAGCGAGGTGAACATGGTGACATTGTTTTCCACGGCCGCCCGGCGGATGATGTAGCCATCCGTCTCCTGCTCGGTGGAGTTGATGTCGCGCGTGTTGATGACATAGGCGACAAAGCCGCCGCGCAGCAGGTCGATGATCTCGTCACTGCCCTCGCTTAACTTGGCCTTGACGCGCGTGCGGATGCCGTGCGCGCGCAGGAAGGCGGCCGTCCCGTGCGTGGCCTCGATGTTGAAGCCCAGCTGATAGAACCGGCGGATGAGCGGGAGCGCTTCCTCCTTGTCGGCGTCGGCCAGCGTGACGAACACCGTGCCATAGTTGGCGACCTTGGTGCCCGACGCCTGCAGCGCCTTGTACAGCGCGCGGGTCAGCTTTTTGTCATAGCCGATGGCCTCGCCCGTGGACTTCATTTCCGGCGAGAGGTAGGCGTCCAACCCGCTCAGCTTGGAGAAGGAGAAGGCCGGGACCTTGACATACCAGCGGTCCTTTTCCGGCGGGTAGAGCATGTCGATGCCCTGCTCCTTTAGGGAATGGCCGAGCATGACCTTGGTGCCGATGTCGGCGAGCGACCATCCCGTGGCCTTGGACAGGAAGGGGACGGTGCGCGAGGAGCGGGAATTGACCTCGATGATGTAGACATTTTCCTGCTTGTCGACGATGAACTGTACATTGAACAGCCCAACGATGCCGATACCCAGCCCCAGCCGTTTGGTATAGTCGAGGATGGTGTCCTTGACCTTTTTGGAGATGCTGAAGGGCGGGTATACGCTGATGGAGTCGCCCGAGTGGACGCCGGTGCGTTCGACGAGCTCCATGATGCCCGGCACGAACACATCCGTCCCGTCGCAGACAGCGTCGACCTCCAATTCCTTGCCAACGATGTATTGGTCGATGAGCACCGGCTGGTCTTCATTGACGGCGACGGCGGAACGCAGGTATTTGAGCAGCGCCTCGTCGTTGGAGACGATCTGCATCGCGCGCCCGCCGAGCACATAGCTCGGCCGGACGAGCACGGGGTAGCCGATCTCGTTTGCGGCCTTGACACCGTCTTCAATGTTGGTGACGCCCACGCCCTTGGGGCGTGGTGTGCCGAGTTCCGCCGTCAGCTTTTCAAAGTTCTCGCGGTTTTCCGACTTATTGAGCGCGGCCACGCCGGTGCCGATGATCTTGACGCCGCGCTTTTCCAGCGGCGCGGCCAGGTTGATGGCCGTCTGCCCGCCGAGCGAGGTGATGACGCCCACCGGGTTTTCCAACCGGATGATGTTCATGATGTCCTCTGGCGTCAGCGGTTCGAAATAGAGCTTGTCGCTCGTGGTATAGTCGGTCGAGACGGTTTCCGGGTTGTTGTTGATGATGATCGCGTCATAGCCGGATTTCTTAATCGTCATGACGGCGTGCACGGTGGAATAGTCGAATTCCACGCCCTGCCCGATGCGGATCGGGCCGGAGCCGAGCACGATGATCTTGGGATTGGGACTTACGACGGATTCGTTTTCGTGTTCATAGGTCGAGTAGAAGTACGGCACATAGCTTGCGAATTCGCTCGCGCAGGTGTCGATCATCTTATAGACCGGGAACAGGCTGAGCCGGTCGCGCAGCGCGAAGACCTCCTCCTCCGTCTGCCCCCACAGGCGCGCGATGACAGTGTCGGCAAAGCCCATGCGCTTGGCCTGGCGCAGCACCTGCTCGTCGCCCGGATGGGCGGCAAGCTCCTCCTCCATGTCGATGATGTTCTTGACCTTGTTGAGGAAGAAGATGTCGATCTGCGTCGCGTCGCAGATCATGCCGATGTCCGCGTGGTTGCGCAGCAACTGGGCAATCCCGAAAATCTGTTCGCTTGTGCCTTCCTTGATAAAGGCCATGAGTTTGGCGTTGGAAATGTCGGTGAACTTTTCCATATACAGGTGGTCGACGCCAATCTCCAGCGACCGCACCGCCTTTAGGAGGCTTTCCTCGATCGTGCGGCCGATGCTCATGACCTCGCCCGTCGCCTTCATCTGCGTGCCCAGCTTGTTCTGCGCCGAGGTGAATTTGTCGAACGGGAAGCGCGGCATTTTGCACACGACATAGTCGAGTGCCGGTTCAAAGCTCGCGGGCGTGTTGGCCAGCGGGATCTCTTCGAGATGCATGCCGACGGCGATCTTGGCGGAGACCATGGCGATGGGGTATCCGGTCGCCTTGGAGGCCAGCGCGGAGGAACGCGAGACGCGCGGGTTGACTTCGATCAGGTAGTATTGGAAGGAGTGCGGGTCCAGCGCGAACTGCACATTGCAGCCGCCCTCGATCTTGAGCGCGCGGATGATCTTGAGCGCGCTGTCGCGCAGCATGTGGTATTCCTTGTTGGTGAGCGTCTGGCTCGGGGCGACGACGATGGAGTCGCCGGTGTGCACGCCGACCGGGTCGATGTTTTCCATGTTGCAGATGGTGATCGCCGTGTCGTTCGCATCGCGCATGACCTCATACTCGATCTCCTTATATCCCTTGACGCTCTTTTCCACGAGCACCTGGTGCACGGGCGAGAGCTTCAGGGCATTTTTCAGGATGTCCGTCGCTTCCTCGTCGTCGGCGGCAAACCCGCCGCCCGTGCCGCCCAGGGTGAACGCCGGGCGCAGCACGACCGGATAGCCGATCTCGTGCGCGGCGCGGATGCCTTCCTCGATGGAATGCACGGGGATGGAGGGCAGCACCGGCTCGCCCAGTTCCTCGCAGAGCTCCTTAAACAGCGCGCGGTCCTCGGCGCGGTCGATGCTCTCGCTGCTCGTGCCCAAAAGCTCAACCTGGCATTCGCGGAGCACGCCGCGGCGCTCCAGCTCCATGGCGAGGTTCAGGCCCGTCTGTCCGCCGATCCCGGGGAGGATGGCATCCGGCCGCTCATAGCGCAGGATCTTGGAGAGGTATTCGAGCGTGAGCGGCTCCATATAGATCTTGTCCGCCACGGCGGAGTCGGTCATGATGGTCGCGGGGTTGGAGTTGGCCAAAACGACTTCATATCCCTCTTCGCGGAGCGCCAGGCAGGCCTGCGTTCCGGCATAGTCGAATTCGGCGGCCTGTCCAATGACGATCGGGCCGGAGCCGATGACGAGAATTTTTTTCAAATCAGTTCTTTTTGGCATGTTTCCATTCCTCCATCTTGGAAATAAAACGGTCGAAGAGGTAAGCGCTGTCCTGCGGGCCGGGCGCGCTTTCCGGGTGATATTGTACGCTGAAGATGCTGTCCCGTTCGCAGCTCACGCCCTCCACCGTGTTGTCCAACAGGTTGATGTGCGTGACCTCGAGGTCGGTCCCGGCGATCGAGGATTGATCGACGGCATAGCTGTGGTTCTGGCTCGTGATCTCGATCTTGCCGGTGCGCAGGTCCTTGACCGGGTGGTTGCCGCCGCGGTGGCCGAATTTGAGCTTATAGGTCTTGGCGCCATAGGCGAGGCTGATGAGCTGATGCCCGAGGCAGATGCCGAAGATCGGGTAGCGGCCGCGCAGCGCGCGGATGAGCTCGACCACTTCCGGCACATTTTCCGGGTCGCCCGGGCCGTTCGAGAAGAACACCCCATCCGGATGCATTTCCTCGATGACCTCGATCGGCGTGTTCCACGGCACGACGGTGACATTGCAGCCGCGCCGGTTGAGGCTGCGGACGATGTTCAGCTTGATGCCGCAGTCGATGGCGACGACGCTGTATTTGGGCTTGAAGGTCTTGGAATACCAGCGCTTTTTGCAGCTGACGCGCGAAACGGCGTCCGTGGGGAGCGTGGTGCTCCGCAGGATCTCCAGCCCCTGCTCGACCGGCGTGTCGATGCCGGTGATGAGCACCTTGCGGCTGCCCAGGTCGCGAATGCTGCGCGTGAGCTCGCGCGTGTCGACATCGGCGATGGCGGGGATGTTGTTTTCTTCCAGGATCTCCGACAGCGTGCGGGTATAGCGGAAGTTGCTCGGCAGATCGTTATATTCCCGTACGATGAGGCCGCCGATGGTGGGCGTGCGCGTTTCAAAGTCCTCGTCGGTGATGCCGTAGTTGCCGATGAGTGGATAGGTCATGACGACCATCTGATCGGTATAGGAAGGGTCGGAGACGATCTCCTGATACCCGACCATAGAGGTGTTGAAGACGATCTCGTTGACCTTGTCGCACGAAGCGCCGAAGCCGTAGCCGGTGTAGACGCTGCCGTCTTCCAGGATTATTTTTCTGTCGTGTTGTCTGACCATACGATCCTCCCGTTTATCATCGTGAATTTGCATTTTCCAAAGACCGCGTCCCCCGAAAAGGGCGTGCTTTTGCCCTTCGAGAGGAAGTCCGCGGGGTCGATTGTGTATTGTTCGTCAAGCGCAAAGGCCGTGAGGTCGGCGGGCTGCCCTTCGGCGAGCGGCGTGCCGATGCCAAAGCGGCGGGCGGGGTTGTCGTGCATCAGGCGGAGCAGGGCATCCAGCGAGAGGATGCCCGGCCGCACAAGCCCGGTATACAGCTTGGGAAAGGCCGTTTCCAGTCCGACGACGCCCATGAGGCTGCCCGCAAGGCCGCGGGATTTCTCCTCCGCCGAGTGCGGCGCGTGGTCGGTCGCGATCATGTCGATCGTCCCGTCCAGGATCCCCTCAAGCAGCGCCTGCCGGTCGGCCTCGCTACGGATCGGCGGGTTCATCTTGAAGCGCCCGTCCTCCTGCAGGTTCATATCGTTCAAAAGCAGATAGTGCGGCGCGGTCTCGCAGGTGATGTCCAGCCCCTCGCGCTTGGCGCGGCGGATGAGCTCGACGCTTTGCCGGCTGGAGACATGGCAGATGTGATAGGCGCAGCCCGTCTCGCGCACCAGCTCGATGTCCCGCGCGATGGGACCCCATTCGCTCTCGCTGCAAATGCCCCGGTGGCCGTGCAGCCGGGCGTATTCGCCGTCGTGGATGTATCCGCCGTGCAGCAGCGCGTTGTCCTCGCAGTGCGCGGCGATGATCTTGCCGAGGCGTTTGGCCTGCCGCATGGCCTGCCGCATACGCTCGGCCGACTGCACGCCGTGCCCGTCGTCCGAAAAGGCGACGACATGGGGGGCCAGCGCCTCCATATCCGAGAGGACCTCGCCCTGCTCTCCGCGGGTGATCGTCCCGTAGGGGTATACATGCACCTTGGCGCCGTCGCGGATAGCCTGTTCCTCAACCGCGAGGTGTTCGAGGCAATCCGGCGCGGGGTCGAGGTTGGGCATGGGGCACACGGCCGTATAGCCGCCGTGCGCCGCCGCCAGCGTACCGGTCTCGATGCTTTCTTTATAAAAAAAACCCGGTTCGCGAAGATGAACATGAACATCTATCAAACCGGGAAATATCACGAAATTCTGACAATCGATCTGTACACTGCCGGGCGCTTCGGGCAACGCATTGGAAATAGAAACAACATTCCCATGATCAATGAGAAGATTGACGCGGCAAAACGATCCGTCTTTCAAAATCTGCGCATTGGTAAGGATATAACGCATAACTCCTCCTCTAAAAATCTGCATCCTTAGTATAATAGCACCAGGAAGGGGGCTTGTCAATCAGAATCGGCAATGCGGGGAAATAAAAACTCTTTATCTTAATTATAATGGTAGGCCGGGGCGAAGGCAAGGCCTCTTTTGGAAAACCGCAGTAAACAGGCGGGCGGCAACCGCAAACGGCGCACGCATGTGCATGGGGTTTGGATGCAACGCGGCGGGGGTCATCGGGTGCCGCATCATCGACAGCCCGCGGGAGCGGCTGATTGCGATCCTGACGAACAGCCTGGTGCCCTGCAATGGGCGTTTGCCGCCATTTTTTCGGAAAATAGAGAGAAATTGTAAATTGGAAAGCGCGCGCTTGCTTAAACTTGACAAGAGCATTATAATGAAAAAAACACCGTAGATTCGATGCATGTCGATAGAATAGAGAGGCAAGTATGACGAAAATTGATATTTTTTCCGGTTTTTTGGGCGCGGGCAAGACGACGCTCATTAAAAAGCTGATCAAGGAAGTCTATTCCGGCGAGAAGCTGGTATTGATCGAAAACGAGTTCGGCGAGATCGGCGTGGACGGCATGTTCATGCAGGAGGCGGGCATTCAGGTGACCGAGATGAATTCCGGCTGCATCTGCTGCAGCCTGGTCGGGGACTTCGGCGCGGCGATGAAAAAGGTGCTGGCTGAATTTGCGCCGGATCGCATCCTGGTGGAACCGTCCGGCGTGGGCAAGCTGAGCGATGTGATCCGCGCGGTACAGGGGATTGATTCCGCGGAGATTTCGCTTAACAGCTTTACAACGGTCGTCGACGCGAAGAAGTGCCGGATGTACATGAAAAACTTCGGTGAGTTCTTTAATAACCAGGTGGAGTATGCGAACTGCATCGTGCTGAGCCGGACGGCGGACCTGCCGGAGGAAAAGATCGCGCAGTGCGTCGCCCTGCTGCGCGAGCACAATGCGAACGCGACGATCATCACGACGCCGTGGGACAAGCTGGAGGGCGCGCAGATCCTGGAAGCGATGGAACACCGCGACACGCTGGCGGCTGAATTGGCGCAGCTGGCCCACGAGGTGGAGGACGACACCTGCCCGGTCTGCGGCGGACATCACCACCATCATCACGATCACGACGAAGAGGAACATGAGCACGAGCACCACCACGACCATGAGGAGTGCGAATGCGGCCACGAGCACCATCACGACCATGACGAATGCGGTTGTGGTCACGAGCATCATCACGACCACGATGAATGCGGTTGCGGCCATGAGCATCATCATGACCACGACGAGTGCGGCTGCGGCCATGAGCATCACCACCATCACCATCATGCGGACGAGGTCTTTACGAGCTGGGGGACGGAGACCGCCAAGACCTTCACCAAAGAGGAGCTGGCGGCGGCGCTGGCGGCGCTCAACGACGCCGAGACCTATGGCACGATCCTGCGCGCCAAGGGGGCGGTCGCCTCGGCGGACGGCCAGTGGCTGTACTTTGACTATGTGCCGGAGGAGACCAACATCCGCCCGGGCAAGGCGGCGGTCATCGGCCGGCTGTGCGTCATCGGCGCGAAGATCGACGAAGCGCGCTTAAAGGCGCTGTTCGGCGTGGCCTGAGGTAGCGTATGGAGATCCCTGTTTACCTGTTTACAGGCTTTCTGGAGGCCGGCAAAACGCGGTTCATCCAAGAAACGCTGGAGGACGAAAACTTTAACGCCGGAGAAAACACCCTGCTTCTGGTCTGCGAAGAGGGGGTCGAGGAATACGACATCTCGCGCTTTGCGGATGCGGAGCATATCCACATCGAATATATCGAGGGGATCGAGAATCTGGACGCGCACAAGCTGAGCCTCCTGGAGCACAATTTGCAGCTGGACCGCGTGATGATCGAGCAAAACGGCATGACGACGGCCAAGGACCTCTTGGAGCGGCTGCCGGAAAACTGGGCGATCTATCAGGAAGTCATGTTTGCCGACGCGCAGACCTTCCCGAATTACAACGCCAACATGCGCAGCCTGGTGGTGGACAAGCTGCAGGGGTGCGAGCTTATTGTGTTTAACCGCTGCGACGAAGCGACGGACAAGATGGCGCTGCACAAGATCGTGCGGGCCACCAACCGGCGGACGAACATCATCTATGAGAAAACGGACGGCGAGATCGAATACGACGAGATCCAGGACCCGCTGCCCTTTGACCTGAATGCGCCGGTGGTCGAGATCCAGGACGAGGACTACGCCGTGTGGTACCGGGACATGGTCGAGGAATTGAGCAAGTATTCCGGGAAAAAGGTGAGCTTTACCGGCGTGGTCGCGTTCAACAGGACGCAGCCGAAGAACACCTTCTTTTTGGGCAGGCATGTCATGACCTGCTGCGTGGAGGACATTGAGTATATGCCTTTTTTGTGCCGCTGGAAGGGGGCGTCCGGCCTGCATATGCGGGACTGGATCCGCGTGACGGCGGCCGTCGAGATTCAGTTCAACAAGCGCAACGGGCAGAAAATGCCGGTTTTGCGCATCCTGTCGGCTGTCCCGGCCGAAAAGCCGGACCCCGAGGTCGCGACATTTTATTAAACATTGTTCTAAAAAGAGCGCCTGCATCACTGCGGGCGCTCTTTTTTTGCCGCCGGAGCGGGCAGTTTGGGACGCGGCGGCGACAGGCGGGCGATCTCCCGCAGGGCCTTGGCGCTGAGGTTCCCCACCAGGCGGACGGAAAACGGATGTATCGGCATAAAAATCCCTCCCGCCTATCCTACGCCGCGGGCGCAGGGCATATGCATGAAGCGGGAGGGGACACATGAAAACAGCGATTTACAGCCGCAAGTCGGTATATCGGGAATCCGGTGAATCTCTGGAAAACCAGGTGGCACTGTGCCGGCAATATCTGTGCATGCAATATGGAGAGGCGGCGGCCGCGGCGGCAGAGGTCTTTGAGGACGAAGGCGCTTCGGCAAAGAACCTCGAGCGGGCAGAGCTGCAGCGCATGCTGCGCGCGGTGCGGGCGGGCGAGATCGGGCGGATCGTCTGTTACCGCCTGGACCGCATCAGCCGCAATGTGTGCGACTTTACGGCGCTGCTCGAGGGGCTGGAGCGCCGCGGGGTGGAGATCGTCTGCATCCGGGAGAAGTTCGACACTTCGACGCCGATGGGCAAAGCCATGCTATACATTGCGAGCGTCTTTGCGCAGCTGGAGCGGGAAACGATCTCGGAACGCGTGCGCGACACCATGCTGTGGATGGCGCGCGGCGGGCGCTGGCTGGGCGGGCAGCCGCCGTATGGCTACGCCGCGGTGCGCCTGCACTGGCCGGAGGGCGAGGGGCGGGAAAAATACGCCAGCTTTCTCCGGGAGGAGCCCGCGGAAAGCCGGGTGGTGCGACGCATTTTTCGGGAATATCTGCGCTTTGGCGAGATCGGCGCGGTGCAGGCTTCGCTTTGCCGGGCGGGCGTGCGGTCGCGGACGGGCAAGGCATTTTCGGCGCAGGCGATCCGCGCGATCCTGCAGAACCCGGCATATTGCCGGGCGGATGCCGCATGCGGCGCCTATTTCCGAGCGCGGGGCGCGGCGGTCTGCTTCTTGCCGAAGCGGATGCAGGCGCAGGGGATCTTGGCCTATAACAAGCGGGATTACCGGCATGCGCGCGGCCGCAGGCTCCCGGAGGCGGAGTGGATCGTGGCGGAGAGCCGGCATCCGGCGCTGGTCTCCGGACGAGAGTGGGTGCAGGCGCAGGAGATGCTGCAAAAGGGGCGGCCGCCGGTGGGGCGCAGGCGCATGGAGGCGCTCTGCGCGGGCAGGCTGTACTGCGCGCTGTGCGGCGCGCGCCTGCTCGTCAAGCGGCGCGGCGGTTCGGAGAAGTTCGACTATATTTGTGCGCGCAAGCTGCGCTTTGGCGCGGCGTCCTGCGCGGCGGCAAACCTCGCGGGACAGCAGGCGGACGCGGCGGTATGCCGGGAGGTCGCCCACCTGGCGGCGGCGCTGTGGGCTGGGGCGGACGCGAAGGAGCGACAGGAGGGCCTCGCGGAGGCCGCCGGGGAAGCCTTGCCGCCGGAGGTCGGGATGGTCCCAGCAGCCTGCACGGCGGAGGGGGATGCCGAAGAGGGCTGGGTCGACCGCCTCCCCGCGGAGGCGAAGCGGCAGCTGGTGCAGGCCGCCGTCCGACGAATGCAGTGGGACGGGGAGATCCTGGAGGTTTTCTTGCAATGAAAATGGCGCTTTCCCGACATTGATCGCGATCACGGGCATGTTCTTTTCGGGCGGGCGGCTGCTGGGCGGGCAGTTGGGCGCGGCCTGCATCCTGGCGGGGATGGTGCTCGGCTCGGTCGCGCTGACCTTCCTCTCCTCCCGCCTGCTTTCGGCGACGATCCTGCGTGGGGAGGCATCCTCCTTCCTGCTGGAGCTGCCGCCCTACCGGCGGCCGCAGATCGGCAAGGTCCTTCTGCGCTCGATGCTGGATCGGACGCTGTTTGTGCTGGGGCGTGCGACGGCGGTGGCTGCACCCGCGGGGCTGGTACTGTGGCTACTCACGCATATTACCGCCGGTGGGCAGTCGCTGCTGTATTGGTGCGCGGCGGCGCTCGAGGCCCCGGGACGGGCGCTGGGGCTGGACGGGGCGATCCTGCTGGCCTTTGTGCTGGGGCTGCCGGCCAATGAGCTGGTGCTGCCTATCGTGCTCATGCTGTACACCGGGGCGGCGGGGATGCTGCCGGTGGGCGACCTCCAGGCGGTGAAAGCGCTGCTGCTGGCGCACGGGTGGACGCGCAAGACGGCGATCTGTACGGCGCTGTTCATGCAGTTCCATTGGCCGTGTTCCACGACGCTACTCACCATCTACCGCGAAACGGGAAGGTGGAAATGGGTGTGGGCGGCGGCGCTGCTCCCCCTGCTGTTTGGCTCGGGGTTGTGCCTGCTCGTCAATGCGGCGGCAGGGCTTTGGGGGCTTTGAGGAAAAACGCGGGCGTGAAGTTTTGCGCCGGGTGTGGTATACTGAAAAAAAGCGTGCCTTTTGAAAGGCGGAAGGAGCATACCAATGAAAGTGATTTCGACGAACAAGGCGCCGGCGGCGATCGGCCCGTATTCGCAGGCGATCGTGACGGGCGGCTATGTCTTTACCTCGGGGCAGATCCCGATCGACCCGGCGACGGGCGAAGTGGCGGGCGATTGCATCGTGTGCCAGGCCGAACAGGTGATGGCGAACCTGAAGGAGGTCCTGGAAGCGGCGGGCGCGAGTTTTGAGAGCGCAGTCAAGACGACCTGCTTCCTGGCCGACATGGCGGACTTTGCGGCGTTCAACGGCGTGTATGAAAAGTATTTTGTGAATAAACCGGCGCGTTCCTGCGTGGCGGTCAAGACGCTGCCGAAGGGCGTGAAGGTGGAAGTGGAAGTCATTGCCGAGATCGGCTGACGAAAAAATTCCGTCGGGAAAGTTCCGACGGAATTTTTTTGCCTTGCGGATGTGGGAAACGGGGGCGCTTAGCCCTCCCCGCCGCACTGCGCGGCAGGGTTCAGGAGGCGGGAAAGCGTCTCCGGGTCTAGTAGGCCGTCGCGCAGGACGAGGTCGCGGATGGGCACGCCACCGGACAACGATTCCTTGGCCAGCGCCGCGGCCTTTTTGTACCCGATATAGGGGCAGAGAGCTGTGACCACGCCGACCGACGCGTCCAGATGCTTTTGGCATTCTTCGGCGTTTGCGGTGATCCCGCGGATGCAGTTTTGGCAAAGCGTGCGGACGGCGCCGGTGAGGACCTGCATGGACTCGAACAGTGCGTCGAACAACACCGGTTCAAAGGCGTTGAGCTCCAATTGCCCGGCTTCGGCGGCCAGGGACACGGTGAGGTCGTTGCCATACACGCGGAAGGCCGCCTGCGTGACGACCTCCGGGATCACGGGATTGATCTTACCGGGCATGATCGAGGAGCCGTTCTGCCGTGCAGGAAGGCGGATCTCGCCGAGACCGGCGCGCGGGCCGCTGGAGAGCAGCCGCAAATCGTTGGAAATCTTGGAAAGGCTCATCGCACAGGTCTTGAGCGCCCCGGAGAAGGCGGCAAACACATCGAGGTTCTGCGTGGCGTCGAACAGATCCTCCGCCGGGGAGAGGGAAAGGCCGGTGATGCGGCAGAGCTCTTCATAGACGAACCGGCGATAGGTGGCAGAGGCGTTGAGGCCGCTGCCGATGGCGGTGCCGCCGAGGTTTAGGGTGTGCATAGCCTCGGCGCTTTGCCGGAGACGGGCAATATCGCGGCGGATTGCGCCGGCATAGGCCTGAAAGCCCTGTCCGAGGCGCATGGGGACGGCGTCCTGCAGCTGTGTGCGGCCGATCCTCAGGATGCCGTCAAACGCAGTGGCCTTTTCCAGCAGCGCGTCGGCCAGTGACTCCAGCTCCCCACACAGCGCAGGGAGGAGGGCCAACACGGTCAGCTTGCCGGCGGAGGGAATTGTGTCGTTGGTGGACTGCGACATATTCACATGGTCGTTCGGGTGTACGAGGCGATAGTCCCCGCGCTGCCCGCCCAATAGCTCAATTGCGCGGTTCGCGAGCACTTCGTTGACATTCATGTTCGCGGAGGTTCCCGCGCCGCCCTGGATGGCGTCCACCGGGAATTGATCGGCGAAACCGCCGGACAAGACCTCGCCGCAGACGGCGCAGATGGCGTCGGCGATGGGCGGCGGCAATTGACCGGTGCGGGCGTTGGCCCGGGCGGCGGCCCACTTGATCCGGGTCAGGCTGTGTAAAAAGACGGGGTGCATCCTGCGGCCGCTGATGGGGAAGTTTTCCTTGGCCCGCAGGGACTGGATGCCGTAATAGGCGTCGCATGGGACGGGCAGGGTGCCGACGGAATCGGATTCGAGGCGAATAGACATGACAAAGCTCCTTTACTTGGATTAAGCTAAGCATAGCACGCCGCCTACTGGGGGAGAAGCGCCGCGCGCAATTTTGGAAGGAATTTATTTTTTTAAGTATTTTGGTATATTTCTGTGGTAAAATTGGTGCTGTTGCTTAATAAAATAAAGCGGAGGCAAAAATGGACGCGATCGATCGGAAGATATTACAGATGCTGGAGCGGGATGCGCGCACGCCGCTGAAGCAGTTGGCCAAGGTGGTCTACCTCTCTTCCCCGGCGGTCTCTGTGCGGATCCGCAATCTGGAGCGGCAGGGGATCCTCACCGGGTATCGGGCGGTCGTCGACATTCAGCGGATTGGATACCCCATCCAGGCGTTCATCAACCTGGAGATGGAGCCGCGGCAGAAGGCGGAATTCTACCCCTGGGCCGAGGGAGAGGAAAACATCCTGGAATGCAACTGCGTGACCGGGCAGTACAGCATGCTCCTGCGCGTGGCGTTTTGCAGCACGATGGATCTGGATCAATTCATCGGGAAGCTGCAGCGCTTTGGCCGCACGCAGACGCAGATCGTGTTTTCCACTCCGATCGCGCTGCGCGCGCCGGGCATCGTGCCGCCGGAGGAAGCGTCAAAAGGAAGTAAAGAATAGCGGCAGGAATTTTATCGATATTTTATATCGATAAAAAAATATCGAAAAAGAGCGAAAAATACTTGCCCCGCGTGCAAAAATGTGGCATGATAGATGAGAAATTGGAAAAGGGTTAACAAGGGAGAGTTTTGCGCGAAAGGCAATTCCCACGATCATGAGAATCTTTGATACAAAAGTACAGTATTTGAAATATAAGGTGCTGCGCGAGGTGGCGCGGCATGCCTGGAGCGATACCCTCCTGCATGCGGTGGCGGACATCCCGGGGGAGATCGCGCCCGGCCCCAAGTCGACGATGTACTGCTGCGTCTATAAGGAGCGGGCGATCCTCTCGGAGCGGGTCCGCATTGCGATGGGCGGCAAACGAGACTTGGCAAATGTCATCGAGGTCATCGACATCGCCTGCGACGAGTGCCCGGCCAGCGGCTTTGAGGTGACGAACGCCTGCCGCGGGTGCCTGGCGCACCGCTGCGAGGATGTTTGCCCGCGGGACGCCATCTCCTATGACGAGCATCAAAAGGCGCATTGGGAAACCCGCAGCAGCGCGATTCGTTGGCAATCAGCTCCCGTCGGCATTCACGCGGACCGCCGGATCGAACAGGAGCGAGAACAGGTGTCCCACCGCCTCCGACACCTGCTCCAGCGGGTGCAGCGAAGT
>CAKTFI010000026.1 GCA_934555865.1 uncultured Christensenellaceae bacterium
ACCGAAGGGTGGGACATGGTGCTGCACGACTGCTGCAACCGCACCAAGTTCGCGCGCGACCTCAACCTGCGCAGCAAGGACGGCAGCTTCTTCGGCACGAGCAACTATACCTGCGAATTCGATCGCATCCCTTATGAGGCGTTTTTGCCCATTTTGGAGGACGACAGCTTTGCCTTTTTGGAGGAGGAGCCGCTCCCCAAGGGGTACCGCGCCGGGGACATCGTCCTGTAACGCCGCTCGCATAAAACCGCACAAAAAATACAGCTGCCCGCGGGCAGCTGTATTTTTTTTATGTTCGTTTGTTCCCCCGGGCGGCTCAGGCGCGCAGCTCTGCGCCGAATTCCGCGCGGAGCGCCGACAAAATGCCGTCCATCCCCGCCGCGATCTGGTCGTCGGAAAGCGTCCCTTCGGTGGAGCGGAAGCGCAGCGCAAAGGCCACGGACTTTTTGTCCGCCCCGAGCGCCGCCGAACGGTAGATGTCGAATAGAGCGACTTCCTCGAGGTACTGCCCGCCGTGCGCGCGAATGCAGTCCATGAGCGCGCCGACCTCGACCGTTTCGCCGACCACCAAGGCGATGTCGCGTTCAATCGCCGGGAAGCGCGGGATGGGCGCATAGCGGTGCGTTTCCTTCGCGCCGGACACCTTGGCCAGGTCGATACAGGCCAGTGTGACCCGTTTGGAGAGGCCGAAGCGTCCGGCCACGGTCGGGTGCAGTTCGCCCATTTCGCCCACCGGGCGGCCGTCCAGATAGATCACCGCCTTGCGGCCGGGGTGCCAGTAGTCCGCGCCGCCGCTCGCGAAGCGGGGCGCCTGCCCGTAGGCCACGCGCAGGATGTTTTCCACATCACCCTTGAGCGCGTAGAAGTCGCCCGCATCCTCGGTCATCGCCAAAATGGCGGACGCGTGCTCCTCGGGGAGCTTGCCGTCGAGCGGCAGCTGTTCGGGCAGGAATATGCGGCTCAGTTCATACAATCGGAGCGCTTCCTCCTTGTGGTTGAGGTTGGCCGCCACGACCTCCAGCATCGCCGGGAGCAGCGTCGTGCGCATATACGCGCGGTCGTCGCCCAGCGGGTTGATAATCCGAACCGCTTGACGCAGCGCGTCCTCGGCGGGCACGCCCAGCTTGTCGAGATCCTGCATGCCCATGAAGGAATAGGTCACGCATTCGAAATAGCCCTGTGCCGAGAGGTAGCTGCGCATGAGGTCGCGCTTGGCATCGGGATCAGGGATCGCCTCGTCCATGAAGTGCACCGCCGCCTGATGCTCAGGGATGTTGTCATACCCGTACAGGCGCGCGACTTCCTCGGACAGGTCGGCCTTGCCGTCAATGTCCGTGCGGAAGCGCGGAATTTCACACACAAGCTCTTCCCCGTCGCGCACCGTCTTGATATAGGCGCGCTCCAGGCAGTCGACCATCTGCTCGGTCGAGAGCTGCGTGCCAAGGCGGGCATTGATGTAGGCGGGCGTGACGCGCACCGCCTTCGGGGACAGATCCTCCGTGCACAGGTCGATGCAGCCACCCACGACCTCGCCCGCACCCAGCTCTTCCACCAGCTGGCAGGCACGGTTTAAGGCATATTCGGCAACGGTCGCGTCGATGCCCTTGGAATAGCGCATGGACGCCTCGGTCGCGAGGCCGAGTTCACGGGAGGTCTTACGGATGTTGCCGTACATGAACTTGGCGGATTCAAAGATGACGGTCGCCGTATCCGCCTCGATCTCGGAATTTTCCCCGCCCATCACGCCCGCGATGCCGATCGGGCCCTCTGCGTCACAAATGAGCAGGTTGTTTTCGCCAAGGTCGCGCAGCTTGCCATCCAGCGTCGTGATCTGCTCGCCCGGCTGTGCGCGGCGCACGACGATCTGCCCGCCGCGGACGGTCTTGGCGTCAAACGCGTGCATGGGCTGCCCCATTTCCAGCATGACGAAGTTGGTGATGTCCACGATGTTGTTGATCGGCCGCACGCCGGCCTCGGCCAGGCGCTGCTGCATCCAGCGCGGCGAGGGTGCGATGTGCACATTTTTGACCGCGCGCGCCATATACCGCGGGCACAGGTCGGGCGCGTCCACGCGCACCTGCACATAGTCCGCCACGGATTCGGCGTTTTCGTGGAAGGTCGGGTGCGGGAGCGTCGGCGTCTTGTGCAGCGCGGCCGCCGCTTCGCGGGCATTGCCCAGGATGGATAGGCAGTCCGGGCGGTTTGCGCCGACCTCAAAGTCGAGCACCGTGCCGTCCCAGAACAGCACCTCGCGCATATCCTGCCCGGGGACGGCGTCGCCCTCCCGCAGGATGAGGATGCCGTATACCCCGGCGCCCGGATAGTCGGATTCCTTGAGGCAGAGCTCCTCGCCCGAGCACAGCATGCCGTTGGAGGCCACGCCGCGCAGCTTGCCCTTCTTGATATGCATGCCGTTCGGCAGGTGCGAATTGTGCAGCGCCACCGGCACGAGCGCGCCCACAAAGACATTGTCCGCGCCCGTCACGATCTGCACCGGTTCCTCCTCTCCGACATCGATCTGACAAATTTGCAATTTGTCCGCGTCGGGGTGCTTTTCCAGCGCCACGATGCGCCCGGCGACGACATTGGAGATGTCCTCCCGCGGACGGATCACATCCTCCACGGCGTTGCCCGTCATGATGAGCGCATCCACCAGCGTTTGCAGATCGGTGTCGATCTCTACATAATCTTGCAGCCATCTATATGGTACTTTCATTGCTTCTTCCTCCCTCAGACAAACTGGCGCAGGAACCGCACATCGTTCTCATAGAGCAGGCGGATGTCCGTGATGCCGTATTTGATGTTGGTCAGGCGATCCAGCCCCAGCCCAAAGGCAAAGCCGGAATATTCCTCGGGGTCCAGCCCGCAGTTTTCGAGCACGCGGGGGTTGACCATGCCGCAGCCGAGCACTTCGATCATACCCGCGCCCTTGCAGGCCGGGCAGCCCTTGCCGCCGCACAGCGCGCAGGTCGCGTCCACCTCTGCCGAAGGCTCCGTGAACGGGAAGAAGCCGGGGCGGAACTTGGTCACGGTGCTCTGCCCATAGAACTTGCGCAGGAACTCGCCGAGCACGCCCTTGAGGTCGGCAAAGGTCACGCCCTTGTCGATATACAGGCCCTCGACTTGGTTGAAGACCGGCGAATGCGTTGCGTCGACATCGTCCGTCCGGTATACGCGGCCCGGGCAGATGACCCGGATCGGCGGCTTGTACTTGAGCATGGTGCGCACCTGCACCGGCGAGGTGTGCGTCCGCACGACGATGTCGTCGGAGACATAGAAGGTGTCCTGCATATCGCGCGCCGGGTGATCCTTCGGGATGTTGAGCATTTCAAAGTTATAGTGGTCGAATTCCACCTCCGGCCCCTCCACGACGGAGAAGCCCATCCCCGCGAAAATGTCGCGCACTTCGTGATAGACCTGATTGAGCGGGTGCACCGCGCCAAGCTGCGCCGACTTGCCGGGCAGCGTGACATCGATGCGTTCGTGCTGCAGACGGCGTTCCAGCGCCGCCTCGCGCAGCTCCGCCGTCTTTTCGGCGAATGCCTCCTCCGCCTTGGCGCGCAGGGCGTTGACCTTGCTGCCAAACGCGGGGCGTTCCTCGGGCGAGAGGTCGCGCATCTGCTTCATCATCGCGGTGATCTCTCCCTTTTTGCCGAGGTAGCGGACGCGCAGCTCCTGCAGCGCATCGTCGGAGACCGCCCGTGCGAGCGCCTCCCTGATCTCTTCGATCCGATGTTCCATATCTGGCATAGAGAACTCCTTTCATCGGCCTGCACCTATGCAGGCCCTTTGCATACATAAAAAAAGCCCCGCCCCTTCCAGGGCGAAGCTGCTTCGCGGTACCACCTGAATTCGCCTGCCGCCGCAAAACGGCCGCAAGCCTCCGGTCGATGGGTAACGGCGTGTCTGCCGCCCGCGCCTACTGCCGTTCAGCGCGAGTGCTCCCAGGGGAAATTTCGGCTTGCCCGGGGGACCTCCGCTCTCAGCCCATGGCGGAAACTCTCTTGCCCCTTTGCGGCGCGGCCTACTGTGCCTGATCAACGCAAATTTCTATCGCCATCTTAGCACATTTCCCCACCGGATGCAAGCCCTCCGGCGAAAAGAAGGTGCATGCAAAAATGGGTGTGACGCAGGGGCTGTACAAAATGCGCGGGGCGGGCGCTTTGCAAAGGCTCAAAACCCTTCGCGCAGGCGGTAGAGCAAAATGCCCGCCGCTACCGAGGCGTTGAGGCTTTCCGCCTGGCCATAGATCGTGATTTTGACAAGGTCGTCGCACAGGGCGGAGGCGGCGAGGGTGAGGCCGCGCGCCTCGTTGCCGATGAGCAGGCAGCTTTTTTCCGTCGGGCGCAGGCGATCCTGCCCGCGCAGGTGCCCGCCCACCATGCGCCAGCCCTCTTTTTTAAGCGCGGCAAGCGCCGCCGGGAAGTCCTCTGCCGCGCGCACCGGCACATGAAACAGGCTGCCCATCGAGGCGC
Organism: uncultured Christensenellaceae bacterium; assembly: GCA_934555865.1. Taxonomy (GTDB): domain Bacteria; phylum Bacillota; class Clostridia; order Christensenellales; family Christensenellaceae; genus QANA01. The sequence goes on from CAKTFI010000026.1 coordinate 4,476, forward strand.
GCACCGCCCGCGGTGAGGTCGCGTCCGCGCACCCCGCCGAGAGCAGCACGCCCGCCGCGCCGATGGCATCCGCCGTGCGCACGATCGCGCCGACATTGGTCGGGTCGGCCACATCCTCCAACGCGACGAGCACGCCCGCGGGCAAAAACGGCTTATCCCCTCCCCGCCGGACGACAGCGGCCATGCCCTGCGGCGACTTGGCTTCGGACACGGCCTCCATCACCGCGGGGGAAACGGCGACCTGCCGCGCGCCCTGCTCCGCGGCCAACGCCAGCAGGGCAGCGTCCTCCTGCCCCTCCAAAAAGAGCAGCGCCTCCACTGGGGCATAGCGCAACGCCTCTTCGGCGCACTTGCGCCCCTCCGCCAGGAATTTGCCGTATTCGCGGCGGTATTTGGCGAGCCGCAGGCTGCGCAGTTCCTTCACATATTCGTTTTTGGTGCTGGTGATGCGTTCCATCGTGTCGTCCTCTCCTTCGGCGTGCGCCGTCTCTTTTCGCCGAGTCTTTTTATCGAATACCAGTATAGCACAGTTTGCCCCGGGATGCACGCCCGGTGCGCGGCGCATTGGGGGCAGTAAAAAAGCGCCCTCCCGGAGAAACCCGAGGGGAGCGCTTAAAGAATTGCGTTACGCCAGCTTGCTCTTGGCAACTTCGGCGAGCTGCGCGAACGCCGCTGCATCGTTGACAGCCAGGTCTGCCAGCATCTTGCGGTTGACTTCCACATTCGCCAGCTTGAGGCCGTTGATCAGGCGGGAATAGCTGATGCCGTTCTGCCGCGCTGCCGCGTTGATGCGGGCAATCCAGAGCTTGCGGAAATCGCGCTTCTTCTGCTTGCGGCCCACAAAGGCGCTGCGCTGTGCGCGCATGACAGCAGTCTTGGCGGTCCGGTAGTGACGGGAGGCCGAACCATAAAAGCCTTTCGCCAGTTTTAATGTTTTTCTGCGTCTCTTATGGGAATTGATACCCTTTTTCACTCTTGCCATTTGCGTTATCCTCCAATTCTAAACTCAGGCCGTCCGTCAGACATAGGGGAGAAGCTTTTTCATGTTCTTCTCGGTCGTTCCGGTGAGATACCCGGTCGCTCTCAGCTGTCTCTTACGCTTGGTCGTTTTCTTCGTCAAAATGTGCCGCTTGTTGACTTTCTGGAATTTGATGCGGCCGCTCTTAGCCACTTTGAATCTCTTCGCAGCACCTCTATGGGTCTTGATCTTCGGCATTTGTTTGCCCTCCTATGTTAATTTTTCGGCGCGAGCACCATAAACATATTGCGCCCTTCCATTTTTGCAGGTTTTTCCACGACTACATTGTCCAGCAGTGCCAGGAACTGGTTCATGACCTCCAACCCACCGGCGGTGTGCGCCATCTGGCGGCCGCGGAAGCGGATCGAGACCTTCACCTTATCCCCCCCTGCGAGGAACTTCTGCACATTCTTGGCCTTGACCTCCAGGTCGTGCGTGTCGATCGTCGCCGACAAGCGCATTTCCTTGAGCTGGGTCGTCTTCTGGTTCTTCTTCGCCTCTTTGAGCTTCTTTTCCTGCTCAAAGCGGTACTTGCCGTAGTCCATGATGCGGCATACGGGCGGTTCCGCCTTCGGCGAAATGTTGACCAGATCCAGATTGGCCTCGTCGGCCAACTGCTGTGCCTGCCCGATGGCCATAATGCCAAGCTGCCGGCCATCCGCTCCGATCAGACGGACTTCTTTTTCTCGAATCTGTTCATTGATCAGCAATTCGGTAGCTATTGTCGTTTCCTCCTGTCATCCTTGCCGCCGACGCGGCGTCAAACCTTTGCCTTGCGCAATAAAAAAAGCGCGGGTGAAACCACCCGCGCCAAACATTCGCTTTGCAACCAGGCCAACACAATTGCGGCTGGTGAGAAACGGGCAGTTTCTTCTTGAACGAATTTATTCTAGCACAGCCCCCGTGGGCTGTCAAGAAGATTTCTCTGTTTTTTCGGCGATTTGCCGGGCCTTCTGCGGGCAGAGCGCGCCGCGCGGTCAGCTCTGTGAATCGGGCGTGTCCGCCGCTTCCGTCGCAGACTGCCCGGCGGCTTCTTTTACCGCACTCGCGCTTTCTCCCTGCGTATCCACCGCAGTTTCCTCGCGCGTTTTCACTGCGCCTTCCGCCGTAGGCAAAGCGCCCTCCTCCGTACCCGGCGCTTCGGGAACTTCTAGGCCCTCTTCCGCGCCCGGCACAGCTTCTCCGGCCGGTTCCGAACTTATGTCGGCATTCCCTGCCGCGGATGGTCCAGGTGTTTTTTCCGCCCGATCCGGTTCCGCCGCGTCCGGCAAAGCGCCCTTATTTGCCTCCCCGGCAGCGCTCAGCGCTTGCTCCAAAGGCTCCTCCGGCAAGGCTTCCTCCCCTGCGTCTGTTGCGGGAGAAGCTGCCTTCAGCCGCGCCTCGCGCAGCAAAAGCTCTCGCTGCTCGGCATAGTTGCGCTCGATCTGACTGATCTGCTCCAAAAACGCACTGCGTTCGATCTGTTCCCCGGCGGCACGATAGACCTGCATACCGATCTTGGCATACAGGTCGGTATTCTGCCGATCCAGTTCCTTGCGGCGGGCGTTCAAGCGGTTCAGCTCGATTGTCTCCCCCGCCGTCTGCACCGTCTTATCGTAGGCCTTACCAACGCTGCCCACAAATTTTTTCCATGCGCCCTTGACCGAGCTGGCGAAGCCCTTTTCCTTAGAGCCCAAGGTAGGCTTCCATCGGGCGAAGATCCAAGTCGAGACCCCGCAGGATCTCATACAGCTCGCCCACGATCACCTTGACGCCGCCCACGCTGTCGCTTTCCACATTGACGGGCAGAAGCGGGTCGTGCAGGGACATACGGACGAGGAACCAGCCGTCGCCATGCGCCTTGTCCAGCGACACACGGATGCCCTCATAGTTCGTGGGCGCAGGCGTAAACGCCGGGTTGGCCTCTGTCGCCGCCTTAACCTTTTCAATCACGCTCGCGCCATAGGCCTTGAAGTCCTCCGCCTTGATGTTCAGGCGGAATTCCTCTGCCTCTGCCGGTTCCTCGAGCGAGGCAATAAGGCTAAACATATCCTTGCCCTGGTCGCGCATATTGGCCATCGTGATGAGGATCTTGGTGATGAGGTATGCGCCGTCGTCCAGGAAGTAGTTTTCCTTGAGCGCCGCGTGGCCGGAGGTCTCGATCGCGAGCTGGCAATCGTGGCCTTCCTTGTTCAGGCGGATGCCTTCGTCGATGACATTCTTATACCCGCGCTTGAAGCGGTGATGCACGCCGCCGTTGGCCGCGATGAACTTCGCCAGGCCGCTCGAGGTGGTGGAGTCGGTCACGATCGTGGTGCCCGGGAATTCCAAAAGCAGGATCTTGGAGATGAGCGCGATCAGGCGGTTGCGGTTGATGACGCGGCCGTTCGGGTCGACAGCGCCCGCACGGTCGACATCCGTGTCGAAGATGATGCCGAGATCGGCCTTGGCCGCGAGCACGGCCTTGGAGATGGACTCGCCCGCCTTCTTGTCCTCCGGATTCGGGATGTGGTTCGGGAACATGCCATCCGGCTCCAGGAACTGGCTGCCCGTCGTGTCCGCGCCGAGCGGGATGAGCACATCGCGCACAAAGAAGCCGCCCGCGCCGTTGCCGGCGTCGACCACGATCTTGCAGCCGGAGAGCGGCTGTTCCTTGCCCGTACCCTTGCGGATCTTATCGACCAGGATCTTGGCATAGACAGTCATGAAATCGATCGATTCGCACTTGCCGCCGCCGACCTTGGCAAAGCCGCCCGCTTCGGCCACCGCGATGATCTCGTTGATGTCCGACGCCTCGAGGCCGCCTTCCTTGACGAAGAACTTGAGGCCGTTGCGGTTGAAGGGCAGGTGGCTGGCCGTGATCATGATCGAGCCGTCGAATTCAAAGCCGGGGGTGATGGTGGACATGAACATGGCCGGCGTGGACGCCAGGCCGGTGTCAAACAGCGAAACGCCCATATCCACCGCTGCCTTCTTCACCGCCTCCAGGATGCGCGGGCCGGTGATGCGCGAGTCGCGGCCGACGCCGACGCGCAGCGCCGCCGGCGCCTTGCCCAAACGGGCGCCGAGCCAGGTAAAGAAGCCGCAGGAAAGCTCATAGACTGCCTCGTCCGTCAGATTTATGTGCTGGCCCTCAATCCCCTCACAGGCCACGCCGCGAATATCGCTTTCATTACGAAGTTTTTTCAGATCCATAAGTTACTCTCTTCCTCCTTAGCGGAAACATTTTCAATCTATCTATACTATAGCCTAAAACGCCGGCATTTTCAATTTTTTTATGCGTTCACAGCAAAAAAGACGGAGGAGCCGGTTCGCCGGCCCCTCCGTCTTGTCTTGGGGTTGAAACACAATGAAAAAGAATCGTTCGCACAAGTATAATATAGCATGTTTTTTTCCGCGAAACCAAGGCTTTTTTTGAGCTTTCATGAAAAAGACACAATTTCTCCACAATATAGACAGAAGTACGCAAAAAAGCGGCTCGAAAACCAGATCGGCCGCCTTTTTTTGCACCGCAGTGCGCTTATGAAACGAGAAATACTTCTCTTTTTTATTGTCGCACGCGCGCGGGCGGTTGTAAAGTGCTTTTGTCGAATTTTGCGCGCAAGGCGCATGCATGTTTTGCCTGCGAACGGGCAACACTATCGCCAAATGGAGGTGCACAACTTTGAATCATCAAAAACCCAGTAAATGGATCACCTGCAAGACCTTCCTCGGCACGCAGAGGGTCTTGCTGCTCATCGGATGCTGCGTGCTCATTCTGGGGACGGCGGCGTATCTGGCGCTCTCCCCCGCGCCCAAGGACGACAAACCGGCGGGGCAGCAGCAGGACGAGACGCTTCACGAGGCGCAATCTAACCTGCCCATGGTGCCGGACGCCTCGGAGGCGGAGCCAACGGACACCACCCCCGTAAGCGAGCCAGTGGCGGAGGACGGCGAACAGAGCGAAAAGCCCGCCGCCACCACGCCGCGACAGACGCAGATGCAGATGCAGAAGCCGGTGGAGGGCGAGGTACTGCGCGCCTTTTCGGGCGAGCAGATGGTGTACAACAAGACGCTCAACGCCTGGAGCACGCACAATGGCATCGACCTCGCCGCGCAGGAAGGCAGCGCAGTGGTGGCCGCCCTGCCGGGCGAAGTGAGCGAGGCCAAGGCGGACAGCACGCTTGGATATGTCGTCACGATCGACCACAGCGACGGACGACAGACGCGCTATGCCGGGCTTAAGGAGATCTCCGTCAAACAGGGCGACAAGGTGAACGCCGCACAGCAGATCGGCAGCAGCGGCACGCCACCCTTCGAGGCGGACCTGGGGCCGCATTTGCACTTCGAGTACCGAAAGGACGGCAAATACGCCGACCCGGCCGAAGCGCTCGGCATCCAGTGACGCGTGCTACAAGTAAAAAAATACCGTTCCCAGAGGGGAGCGGTATTTTTATTTTTTCAGTATATTTCTTGCCTGCCCTTACTTAGCGGCATGCGCCGGGCGGCGCCGTTTGCGCGTGCAGAACAGCACCGCAGCCGCCGCGGCCGTGAGCAGGAGAAGCCCGCCGCCGAACATCCACAGGCGGCTGTCCTCGCCCGTCTTGGGCGTCTCGGGCAGCTTTTCGTTCACCACCAGGAGGCGCGCGCTCTCCTTTGCCAGGATAGAATAGGAAAGCGTCGTCACAAAGGCGTCGTCCGTCCGCACTTCCTCGCCCGCCGCGCATTGCAGCGTGACCGGGAATACTTCTCCGCTCGCCCGATATCCGGCCGGCGCGGAAAGTTCCTTCAAATAGAGCGTCACACTCTCGCCCGCTTCCGGCAACCATTCGGCCAGCGCCGCGTCATCCGTCAACAGCCTCGCCGTGCCAGCCGTCAGGCGCAAAATGGGCTCGCCCGTGCAGGCTTCGGTATCATACAGGCCGAACACCGCACCCGCAAGCTCTGCGCCTGCCGCATCCACCTTGCGCACAGTGAGCGCCGCATGCACGACTTCTTGTTCCATCACCTTTTCCCACTTGGCATACACGACCGTCCAGTTTTCCTTCAGGCTCGTATCGAAGGAGAACGCCTCTTTGCCTTCGGCATCGAGGTACCAGCCAAGGAAACGGTATCCCCGGCGCGCAGGCGCCGCAACAGACTCTGCCTTGCCCGCATAGGCGATGGCGCTCTGTGCCGCCGGGAGGTTTTCGACTGCGTCCCCGCCTGCGTTGGCGTCGAACGCAAGCCCCACAAGCGGCGCGTAGACATAGGTCCCCGCGCAGTCGAAGCTGTTGGGCGAGCTCTCGGTATGCCCGACATAGTCCGCGCAGACATCCGTGCAGGCATAGCGCACAAGCCCGAAGTGCGCTGCATCCGCCGCAGCCATCGTTTCCGGCTTTGTCCAGTCATAACGGTGGTGCGAGAGCTGCGCCTCCGTAAGCGCCTCTATCTTAGCCGACGCCTTGCCGGTCAGAACCTCCTGCCCGCGCAGGGCGAGCAGATCGAGATCCGCCGTCCCGCCGTCCACGCCGCGCGCCAGCGGCAATTGCGCCGACGGATCGACAAACAGCGTGTGCGAGGTCTGCGCCGAAGTCACTTCCTCCGCAAGCACCTGCGCACGCCCCTTGAGCGCGCCCAGATCCTCCGCCACAAATTCCGTGCAGCCTTCATTGACGATGCGGCCGTTTTGCTGCGTGTTCCGCGTCAAGCTGACCCCGCCGATCCAGACATGCGGGCAATTCGTAAAGGTCACAACACGGTCGTTCGTCCACAGGTCGCCCGCCGAATAGCTCTTCAGGCGTTCCCCGTTGCAGCGGACATCCACCGTGCAATTTTCGAACTTGGAATCCTGGCTCTGGATATACACACCGGCATAGCCGTTATGCAGCACCTGCAGGGTGGTGTTCTTCATCTCTGCGCCGATGCAGGACAGCGCATGCCCGCCGCGGTTGCCGTTCAGATACAGCTTGGAACCCTCGACGATCCAGTAGCCGCTGTTGCTCGCATTGCCCGCGTTGTTTTCCACGCGGATGGTGGAGTTCTTCACATGGATATTGATGTTATTGAGCGCGAAGCCGCCGCCCTTGTTTTCCGAAAAGTCCACCGTCGAATCGTCGAGGAACATGGCGTCATAGCTTGTGCTCAAATCGCCCGAATAGAACGCGTTCACATTGCCCGTCTTGGGCGTCATGCCCCGGGCGGAGAGCAACGCTTTCTTTTCCAAACGCAGCACAGAGATGCCGTACATGGCATAGCTCCATGCACCCTGCACACCCGTCGTCCGCACCTGCGTACCCGACAGCGTGACATCGGCCGCCCCGAAGAGGCCCAGGAACTGCCCCGCCCAGTTTTCGCCCAAAATGCTGCCGCCCACAAGGCGCGTGCCCGCGCCGAAAAATTCGATGCAGGCGTCGTTGCCGGAGCCTGTCGCACAACTGCCATCTCTGGCCGTGATCTCACAATTTTCCAGGGTCACATAGTCCCCAATGGCCAAGCGGGCGCGGCTTTCGCCATTATATCCCACGCCCGTACCGGAGAAGAACATCGTCTCCCCGGAGAGTTCAATTTTACAATTTTTAAGAGTGAGCGGTTGCTCCTTTGTTCCCTTCAGGACAAGGACCTTGCCCGCGTCCACCCGGTACAGAAGATCCGCAGCATCTTCCTGCACCAAATTCACACCGTCCTGCAGCACCGCTTCCTGCGTGGGCTCCGCCCCTTCGGCCAGAACCGAAGTGGGGAGCAGCGCCGCAAACAGGCATACCACCAACAGCAACGCGAAGAAACGGGAAAATCTGCTTTTCATCTCTCGCATAGGTTACCTCCTTTTTTTCCCTGCCGTGCATCCCCAAAAATGCGTAAGCGAAATACACGGCCCGTCCTCCCAAGGGAGGGCCACGGAGTGCGGCGCGCGCATGCGCACCGCGATACACAAGGATTGTAAGCGCTTATTGCCTTTGTATTTCCAACACCATTGTAGACTGCCCACAAAACAAAAGTCAATCAATCTGAAATTATTTGCTATAAAAATTTATTATTCTACATAGTTTGAATTCATTTTAGATACATTTTGCATTTATTTGAACCAAATTCACTTATAAATAGGCATATTTCGCACATCAATATTCAAAAAACGATTTAGGAATTTTGGAATTTCGTGCAAAAACTCCGAAAGGCCGGCTAAGGGGTGCGGCGGGGGCTGCGGGAAGACGGCGGGTGGTTTGGAAAGGGTTCGGCAGGCGGCGAGTAGCCCTGTGGGCGACAGCCCCTTCCTCTCGTTTCGCGAGGCGGACAGGAGCGGCGCAGCGGGAATCCCCATTCGCTGGCCCAGCCGCCAAACGGCGGAGGAAATTCTCCACGCGCATCACCCGGAAGAGAGCGCCCATCGCGCAGAGCCATTCGGAAGGCAGAGGCGGCGTGCTCTATGTGGGCAGGAAGGGCGCATCCTACGCAAGGGCCAAGGGCATGCAAGGCAGACGGCCCATACAGAGGCGCAAACGAAATCGCCCCAACCTCGCAAGCCCGGCAGCAAGCAAGGCATCGCGGGTGGTCGGAATCGCCAAGGCTGCGGTGGGCAAGGAGGTGCGCCGGGCGGGCCGCCCCACCCTATCCGCGTATCTAGCCTTGGGGCAGGAAGTCCCCGGCATCGGCCAGTGTCGTGCCGGTGTAGTAGTGCGCCAGGATCTCGGCGTAGCCCTGCCCATCTGCCGCCAGCGCATCCGCCCCGCGCTGACTCATACCCACACCGTGGCCGTACCCTCGGACGGCAAAGACGACCTCCCCACCCTGCACCGCAACCGAAAAGTTCGCCGAGCGGAGTGAAAACGCCCGCCGCGCCGCCGTGCCGCTGACCTCCCGACTTCCCAGGCGCAGCGTCTGCACCCGGCCGCTTTCGTAGCGTGCACGCACCTCGACCTGCCCCGCAAGCGCGTCCGCCTTGAGGCCGCAGTCGCCGAACGCCGCGTCCGCCCGTGCGATGAAATCCGCCGCCGCGAGGCGTACCTCGCTCTTCTGTTCCGCCTCCGGCGAGGAGACGGCCTTCAGATAGGGCAGATCCTGCGCAAAGACATGCGCGCAGTCCTCGGTGCTCCCTTCGCTCGAGCTGTGAAAAAGCGCCTCGATGACTGCGCCGTCATAGGTGAGCACCTGCCCCGCTGTCTCTCGCACGGCGGCCTCGACCTTTGCGTGATTGGCCGCATAGGCCTCCCCCCAACGCGCGCGAAGCTGTTCCTCCCCCGCATAGGCCTGACAATGCGCGGAGTCGGTACACAGCCCGCCCGGGCAGCGGCCACATCCGCCGTGCAGCAGTTTGCGCACGGTATAGGTGCGCGCGGCGACGGCCTGCGCCTTCAATGCCTCCTCCGCAAAGGAAGCGGGCATTTCTGCTGCGACGACGCCCAGGACATAGTCCTCAAGCGGCATAGTCTCTGTGCCCGTGTCCGTCTTGACCTGTAGGGAAATGCCTCCCCCGGCGGGCTGTGCCGCGTTCCCGGGCGCTTCGACGCGCGAGCCGAGCTCCGCCACCTCGGACTTTTCCGCAAAATGCGCATAGCGGCCGAGCTGCCCCACGCCCAGCGCCCGCCAAACAAGCAGGAGCAGCAGCGCCGCTCCCCCCGCAGACAGACAACGCAGCGTCCGCCGGTTTAAGGGAAGGCGTCTGCTGCGCCCAGCCTTGTTGCGCCGAAAAGCACTGCCCGCCCTCCACCGCTTGAAGCCTGCCTGCCCCTTGGCTAGGCCTCCCCTTCCCTGTGGAACTGTGCATCCTGCCTGGGAGCCTCGGCCTCGCGCCAAGGGGGCTCGACACGAAAAAAATCCCCCCGCGCAGCGCAAAGCGGCGGAGGAAGCCCGAGCCCCTGCCTCTCCCCTGCCGGCGGCGCGCCTGGCCTTTTGTTGGTTATCCGCCCAGATGGGCGGCCTGCGATGTTTCCTCATATCCTATCTTTACACGCCGCGCCCGCGCGTTATGCCCATGGTTTTGTCGAGCTCTGTAGAGCGCCAGTCTATCCCCCAGCCCCACAAATTTCTTTTTCGCCGTTTTTTCCGTTTTGTGGTAATAGGATCGTGGTATAGAATAAATATTCATAGGAAACTTTTGAGAGGTTGGGGTTGTAAGAGGTATGGATATAAAGAAGAAACGATGGTCGCCGGATTACCGGTTCACCTTTTTCTCCGCGCTGGAAGCACTGTTCTGGGCGATGGTCGCGCCCGCAAGCTATATGGTCGTCTTTATGAACGACCAGGGCTTTACGAATTCGCAGATCGGCATCGCGCTGGCGTTCAACAATCTGTCGTGCCTGGTGTCGCTGCCCATCTGGGGCATGGTGGCCGACAAGCTCGGCAAGCGCAAGACGCTCATCATCCTCTATTT
>CAKTFI010000027.1 GCA_934555865.1 uncultured Christensenellaceae bacterium
AGCCCATCCTGTCCGTCGATTACACGATGATCTTCCCGGCGACGCATTACGCCGTCGGGCAAAAGAAGATCTTGGACAACATCCCCCGCATCAAGGCGGACATGCTCGCACAAGCGGAGGCCTTCCGCGCGCAGGGCAAGCTCCTGGAAGCGGAGCGCATCCTGCAGCGCACGACCTACGACATCGAGATGCTGCAGGAGGTCGGCTCCTGCCCCGGTATCGAAAACTATTCGCGCTATTTCGACGGGCGTGCGCCGGGCGAGCCGCCCTACACGCTCATGGACTTCTTCCCGAAGGATTACCTGCTCATCGTGGACGAGTCGCATGTGACGCTGCCGCAGGTACGCGGCATGTATAACGGCGACAGAACGCGCAAGGAGATGCTCATCAAATACGGCTTTCGCCTGCCCGCCGCGGCAGACAACCGGCCGCTGCGGTTCGAGGAATTTTCCGAACGCATCAACCAGGCCATCTACTGCTCCGCCACCCCGGCGGAGTATGAACGCACGCTGGCCGGGCGGCAGGTCGTGGAGCAGATCGTCCGCCCCACAGGCCTCGTCGACCCGGAGATCTCCATCCGCCCCGTCGCCAACCAATTGGACGACCTGCTGGGCGAGATCAAGCGCGTCACGGCCAAGGGCTTCCGCGTGCTGGTCACGACGCTCACCAAAAAGCTGGCCGAGCGCCTGACCGAGTATTTCGACGAAATGGGCGTCAAGGTCAAATACATGCATTCCGACATCGACACCATGGAGCGCATCGACATCATCCGCGGGCTGCGCCTTGGGGAATTCGATGTGCTGGTCGGCATCAACCTGCTGCGCGAGGGGCTGGACATCCCCGAGGTCGCGCTCGTCGCCATCCTGGACGCCGACAAGGAAGGCTTCCTGCGCAATGAGACCTCGCTCATCCAGACGATCGGCCGCGCCGCCCGCAATGCGGAGGGCCGCGTCATCCTGTATGCCGACACGATGACGAAATCCATCAAGAGCGCCGTCGCCGAGACGGAGCGCCGCCGCGCCCTGCAGCAGAAATACAACAGGGACCACGGCATCACGCCGCACACCATCACCAAGGAGATCAAGGACAACCTCGACCTGTCCCGCAGCGCCGGGGAAGAATCGGCCGCCGAGGTCAAAAAACAGGTGGCGCACGCGACCAAGGAGGAGATCTCCATTTTGGAGGAACAGATGCTGGACGCGGCCGCCGCGCTGGAATTCGAAGTCGCCGCCGCACTGCGCGACAAGATCAAAAAGCTCAAGGGCGAACACTGACCCAGTTTTATAGAATACGGAGTACATCCATTGGAAGAATTTATCAAGATCCGCGGAGCACGGGAACACAACCTGAAAAACATCAATCTCGACCTGCCCCGCAACAAATTTATCGTTTTTACCGGGCTGTCCGGCAGTGGCAAGTCCTCTCTGGCGTTTGACACCATCTATGCCGAGGGGCAGCGCCGCTATGTCGAATCGCTCTCCTCCTATGCCCGCATGTTTTTGGGGCAGATGGAAAAGCCGGAGATGGATTCCATCGAGGGGCTCTCCCCCGCCATCTCGATCGACCAGAAGACGACCAGCCGCAACCCGCGCTCGACCGTCGGCACCGTGACCGAGATTCAGGACTACCTGCGCATCCTCTATGCGCGGGCGGGCGTGCCACACTGCACCAAATGCGGAAAACCCATCGAGCGGCAGAGCGTGGATCAGATGATCGCGCAGGTGCTCGCCCTGGGCGAGGGCACGCGCATCAACCTGATGTCCCCCGTTGTCCGCGCCAAAAAGGGAGAACACAAGAAGGTGCTGGAGGACCTGCAAAAGGGCGGCTATTCGCGCGTGCGCATTGACGGGCAGATGCACCTGTTGGAGGAGGACATTTCGCTTGGCAAGACGCTCAAGCACACCATCGAGATCGTCGTCGACCGCCTGCGCATCCGCGAGGACATCACGCGCCGCCTCTCGGATTCTCTCGAGACCGCGCTCAAGCTGTCGGGGGGCCTGGCGATCGTGCAGGACGCCGATTCCGGCAAGGAGATGCTCTTCAACGAGAACTATTCCTGCCCGGACTGCGGCGTGAGCATCGAGGAACTGTCCCCGCGCATGTTTTCCTTCAACAGCCCGTTCGGCGCCTGCCCGGAATGCACGGGGCTCGGCATGCTGTTGAAGATCGACGAGAGCTCCCTCGTGTCCAACCCCAACCTCTCCATCGCGGAGGGTGCGGTGCGCGTAAGCGGGTGGAATCTCTCCGCCTGGGAAAAGTGGACGAGCCAGAAGGTCCTGGCCGTAGCCAAGCATTATGGATTTTCGGTCAACACCCCCTGGAAGGACCTTCCCGAGAGCGCGCGGCAGGTCGTGCTCTATGGTTCCGGCGACGAGGGCATCCGCGTGGAATACGAAAGCGGCGACGACAAATCCGTCTATACGCGCCCGTTCGAGGGGATCATCCCCAACTTGCAGCGACGCTTCAACGAGACCTCTTCCGAAAGCACCAAGGCGGAGATCCAGCAATACATGTACGAATCCCCCTGCCCGGCCTGCCACGGCAAGCGCTACCGCCCGGAGACGCTGGCCGTCCGTCTGAATGGTGTCAATATCGCGGAGCTTTCCGACATGTCCATCTACAAGGCGCAGGACTTCCTGAACCACCTGGAGCTCAACGCCAAACAGCAGGCCGTGGCCGACCGCATCTTGAAGGAACTGAACGCCCGCCTCAACTTCCTCGTGGATGTCGGGCTCGGCTACCTCACGCTCTCGCGGTCTGCCGTCACGCTGTCCGGCGGCGAGGCGCAGCGCATCCGCCTGGCCACGCAGATCGGCTCCGGCCTGGTCGGCGTGCTCTATATCCTAGATGAGCCGTCCATCGGCCTGCATCAGCGCGACAACGCCAAGCTGCTGCGCACGCTCAAAAACCTGCGCGACCTCGGCAATACCCTGATCGTCGTCGAACATGACGAGGACACCATGCGCGAGTCCGACTTTATCGTAGACATCGGCCCGGGCGCGGGGGCGCACGGCGGCGAAGTTGTCGCGGCCGGCCCGCCCGCGGAGATCGCGAAAAACACGCACTCCATCACCGGCGATTACTTATCCGGGCGCAAGCGCATCGCCGTCCCCTCGCACCGCCGTCCCTGCGAAAACGGCTTTATCGAAGTCAAGGGCGCCGCAGAAAACAATTTGAAGCACATCGACGCCGCCTTCCCGCTCGGCGTCATCACCGCCGTGACCGGTGTCTCGGGGAGCGGGAAATCCTCGCTCGTCAACCAGATCCTCTATAAGGCCGCGGCCAAGCAGATCAACGGGTCCAAGGACCGCCCCGGCAAGTTCGACGAAATCCTGGGACTGGACAAGATCGACAAGGTCGTCAACATCGACCAGTCCCCCATCGGCCGGACGCCGCGCTCCAACCCGGCGACCTATACCGGCGTGTTCGACCACATCCGCGACCTGTTCGCACTGACGGCGGACGCCAAGGCGCGCGGATATACCAAGGGGCGCTTTTCCTTCAATGTCAAGGGCGGTCGCTGCGAGGCCTGCAAGGGCGACGGCATCATCCAGATCGGCATGAGCTTCCTGCCCGATGTATATGTCCCCTGCGAGGTCTGCAAGGGCATGCGCTATACCCGCGAGACGCTGGAGGTGCGCTATAAGGGCAAGAACATCTACGAGGTGTTGGATATGACCGTCGAGGAGGCCTATGACTTCTTCAAGAACATCCCCAAGATCGAACCGATCCTGCGGGTGCTTAAGGATGTCGGCCTCACCTATATCAAGCTCGGCCAGCCCTCGACGACGCTGTCGGGCGGCGAGGCGCAGCGCATCAAGCTCGCGACCTACCTCTCCCGCCGGCAGACGGGCAAGACGCTGTTCATCCTGGACGAGCCGACAACCGGCCTGCATTCGCACGATGTCAAAAAGCTCATCGGCATCATCGACCGCCTGGCGGATTATGGCAACACGGTGGTCGTCATCGAGCACAACCTGGATGTCATCAAGTGCGCCGACTACATCCTCGACCTCGGCCCGGAAGGCGGCGATGCCGGCGGGCGGATCGTCGTCACCGGCACGCCCGAGCAGGTCGCCAAAAACAAGAAGAGCGCGACCGGGCAATTCCTGGCAAAGGTGCTGCGCATATGAGGCGGCGCATTCTCTGCCTCGCCGTCTGCGCGGCGCTGCTTTTCTGCCTGTGCGGCTGCCAAAAAAGCCGACTTTCCGCCTTTGCCGACGAGGAGGCCTTGCTTACCGTGGATGGACAGCCGGTCCTGACGGCGCTGGACTTCCGCCGCCTGCGGACGCAGCAGGCCGTTTCGCACGATATTTTGGATACCGACCTGCCTAAGGAAAAGGCCGCGTTCATCGCGCAGGCGGAGATCGCGCTGCTCTCCTTCTTTGCACAGGAATACGGCCTGTCCTATGACCGCGCCGCCGTCGAACAGGAATACGACGCGCATCTGCTGGAGATCCAGGACACCGACCTATACGGCGATGAGCTGCGCTTTTCCACGACGCTGCAGGCCGCGCTCGGCATGGACGCGGATGCCTACCGCACCTGGAGCGTAGACGAGGCGTGCAAGGACTACGACATCCAGGAGCTGCTGAACGACATCGCGTCGCTGTATTCGCACATTTCGGATGCCGAAACGCTGCGCGAGCTTTTGCAGCAGAACCTGCTGCACCTTGTGGAGATCCACGAGGTGGAGATCGCCTATCCCGGCGTATCTCTTCAAAATCTGACCTTTTGGGACTTGCTTTTGCAAAATTAGGAGGCGACTATGGCTGTTTCTCTTCGCGAAATCACCTGCTTTGTCTTTGATATGGACGGCACGATCAATCTGGGCGATACGCTGATCCCCGGCGCCAAGGAGCTCATCGCGCTGCTGCGCTCGCAGGGGCGGAAGTTCTTTTTCTTCACCAACAACTCCTCCCGCTCGCCCGAAGCGTATGTCCAAAAGCTCACCCGCCTGGGCTTTTCCGGGATGACCCGGCAGCACATCCTGACCTCCGGCGATGTGATGATCCACTACCTGAAGACGCACTTCGGCCCCGCGCCGTATGTCTATCTGGCCGGGACGCCGGAGCTGGAGGCGCAGTTCCGGGACGCGGGTATATACCTCTGCTCTGCGCACGAGGCTCTCCCCCCGCAGGCGGCTGTGCTGGGCTTTGATACGACCTTTGACTTTGCCAAGGCAGATGCGCTCTGCCGCTACATTTCCGCTGGAGCGCCCTTCCTCGCGACCAACATCGACCGCGTCTGCCCGTTGGAGGGTGGCGCCTATCTGCCCGATTGCGGCTCGATGGCGCGCATGATCGCGCACGCGACCGGCGTGGAGCCCAAATTCACCGGGAAGCCCTTCCGCGAGACGGTGGACTTCATCCTAAACGCCGCTGGAACGCCGCCCGAGACGACGGCCATCGTCGGCGACCGGCTGTACACCGACATTGCCACCGCCGCGGCCGGTGGGATCGTCGGCATCGCCGTGCTCTCCGGCGAGGTGACGCGCGCCGAGATCGACGCGCAGCAGGACATCCGGCCGGACTACATCTTAGACAGCGTGGCGGACATCGCCGCCGCCCTGCGGGAGGACACGCATGCCGAGTGACGCAGAAAGATTTATGGAGGCCGCCTTTGCGGAGGCCATGAAGGCGCGCATGATCGACGAAGTGCCGGTAGGCGCCGTCATCGTCTATGAGGGCAAGATCATTGCCCGCGCGCACAACCGGCGCGAGACCAAAAAGAACCCCTGTGCGCATGCCGAGCTGCTGGCCATCCTGAAGGCTGCCAAAAAGCTCAAGAGCTGGCGGCTCTCCGGCGCGGAGCTCTATGTCACGCTGGAGCCCTGCCCCATGTGCGCCGGAGCGATCATCAACGCCCGGCTGGACCGTGTCTATTATGGCGCGTCCGACCCCAAGGCCGGCGCCTTCGGCAGCCTTATCGATCTCAACGCCGTGGGGCTCAACCACCGCCCGGAGGTGATCGGCGGCGTATTGCAGGAAAAGTGCTCGCTCATCCTGAAGGAATATTTCTCCGCCAAACGGCAGGAGAAAAAGCGGCAGAAGCAGCAGAGCGCCCAAGACGAGGCATAAGGCAGGACCTGCCGTTCTCTCTAAACCAAATCGCCTGCCTGCGCATACCGGCCTCTATTCCGCAAAGGCTGCGCACCGCTTGCGCAAAGGCGCACCAAATTCTCAGATAGATAAAAAAAGCAGAAGGCGCTCTTGTGAGCATTCCTTCTGCTTTTTTGTTGTCCTCTGCGGCTTGGGGCAAGGCGATTCCGCCAAGGGCGCATGCCGAAGACTGCCGGATGTTCCCCCCGAAATCCGCCAACGCCAATGTCATCCGGTGCCAATCCCCTCCTCCGCGTTTTTTGCGCGCGGCATCGCCCGTTTGGACAGCCAACTGCGCCCGCCTTTGCATCATAACGCCGCTTCATGAGGGATCCGCGCCGCGGGCAGCCGACATCTTGGGATAGTCCCGCTTCCCGACAGCCCGATGCGCGGCCGCGCGCAAGGGGGCAGTGCATCTCTTCACCGCCTCGCATCAAGGCAATTTTTTCGTGTAATAGTGGCGCTTCCCCGTGTATGGATAATCTTCGAGGGAAAACACCTCCTGGTAGCCATGCTTTTGGTAAAATGCGGGCGCCTGAAAGGAAAAAGTGTCCACAAACGCATATTTGCAGCCGCGCCGTTTGGCCTCCTCCTCCGCAGCCGCCAGCAGCCGGCTCCCGATCCCCTGGCCTCTGCGCGATTCGCAGACGAACAGATAGCGGATGCAGAGCCAATTGCCAAAGGTCTCTCCCGTGAGTCCGGCCAATTTTTTGCCCCGCTCGTCTTCCAGGAAGACGCCGAGGGGTACATTTGGGGACGCTTCGCGGTGCGCGAGGTTGTATGCCTTTAGCATCGTGTGGATCTCTTCGACATCGCGCGCATCTCCGTCGCTGGTTATGCGGAACGCTCCGCCGCCAAATGGATCTGTGTTCTTCATGTATTTTCTCCTTTCCTGACAGCGAGACAGTATTGTACATGCTCAAAGGCCTTCATCTCCGCCCCGGCCCTGTCGATGATCTCCCGTTGGATGTCCTCCGGCGTCAGCAGCTCATAGATCAGAAAGCCGTGCTTTTCCAGCAACCGTTCGAGCTCTTTATAGGAAAACGCCGACTGCATCGGCTCGCCACCCGCCTTTGCCATCCTGACGGTGTTCTGCACGCGCCTTTCGGTCGCTTCAAAAAAGCGCTCATCCGGATAGTCGAACACGAGCGAGCTGCCGTCCGCACAGAGCGCGGAAAGGTCCGCAAGCGTTTTCTCGATCGCCTCTACTGAAAGGTAATAGGTCACGCCGAGCCAGGAGAAAAAGGTCTTGGCGGACGGAACAAAGCCGCCGGAGATCAGGCGTTCCCGCAGGCTGTCGCTTGTAAAATCCACGGGAACGAAGGTGAGGTTTTCGGGAACCGCCCAACCGGCACGAGCGATGCGCGCCCGCTTGTCCGCCTGCGTCAAGGGGTGATCGACCTCGAATACCCTGTGCGTTGCCAAGAACTCCTCTTCCCGAAAGGCGAAGGTGTCCAGCCCCGCGCCGAGTATGACATATTGCTCTGTGCCGGTCAGGGCGGCAGCCCGCAGCGCCTGTTCCGTATAGGCCGCCCGGCAGAGCGGCGACGGCGCGATATGGACATTGACAAGCCTGCGTAGCAGCTCCCCCGGCGCCTGCGTTGCCGGGTCGAGCTCCGGCTCAAAGAACTGCGCTCCGCCGAGGAGGTACCCCTGCACGGCGGCATATTCTTCTGCCGTCATCAAGTCTTTGGTCAGCCGATCCGCAAACACCGGATGTTCCTCATTTTCCGCATGAAACGCCCGCCCAAACGAACTCATCAGGGCGGTCATGCTCGCTTTGTCCTTCATTCTTTTCCCTCCTATGCTTTGTTCCCTATTTCTTCCTTCCAACGATGCCCAAAGCAGCGCTGCCTGGGTGCAGGTGCGTCTCCCCTGCCCCGTGTCTGCAAATGCGCGGTTGTCCCGCCTCCCTACGCAGCTCCTGCGCGCATCAGGCGCCGGCCTTTTCGCTCTCCCATCGATTCTCCGGCAGCGTTTTGGTGAGAACCAGCGTATAGGCGACCGTAAGGACGATCAAAATCCCGATATGGAGCAGGTGCCTTTCCTCGCTAAGCCCCGCATCATTGGCAAAGGTGCTGAGGATGTTGATGGCGGCGTGGACGAGGATGCAGGGGAGTAGGCTGCCGCCGCGGCATAAAATCGTGACCAGCAAAAAGCCGACCGCGACCGCAAAGGCGATCTGGCACAGGTTCTCTGCCAGGTCCATGCCGCTGCCGTTGAAGAGGTTGACGATATGTCCGACGCCGAAGGTCACGCTCGAGATGACAACGGCGGGTTTTACACTATTCTTTGCGATGGCCGCAAACAAGAGCCCGCGGAAGATCACTTCCTCCAAGAATCCGACGCAGAGCATACACACGATATGGCAAACCGTCCCCAGCAGCGAGTAATTGCATGCGGCGCCGTTCCAGAGATTTCCCGACGCCAGGATGACAAGCGGCACATAGTAAAGAAAGCGCCGGGCAGGGAGCGGCGGCTTGCAAAGCCCATATCGCTTCTGCAGGTTGTTCTTTCGGATAAAGGCAAACAGGACAGCCGCCTGCAGGATGCAGAAACCGGCGCTTGCCGCGTATTCGACCCCGATCCTTTGATTGAGCGGGTTTGCCAGGGATTGCAGAACGCAGTAGCTCACGATCCACGCGATGGCAAAGGTCAGTTCGTTTTTCTCATAGAGTTTTTTCATCTCGTTTCCTCCTGTGCTGCCAAGATTGCTCCCCGATAGGCCTGTTCCAGTTGGGCCTGGATCGTCTCCTCGTCGTATTGCAGGGAATTGTTGGCGATGATGCTCGCATACCCGTGCGCAAACAGAAAGACTGTCAAAAAGACCTTCTTCGTCTGCTCCAGGCCGACGCCCAGGGCTTTCTGCATCGCCGAAAGCACGGGGGTGAGCTCTTCGGCATCGATCAGCGCAAGCAGCGTCGCTCCCTCAAAGAAATCCGACTGAAACAGGAAGCGGAACAAATGCGGCTCCTCGATGGCAAAGCGGATATAATTCAGCCCGATCCCCAGCATCCCGCCCTGGGAAGGACGCTGCAGGTTCATCAGGTATTCCGAATGGTAACGATCCACTTTCGCATAGACCGTCCGCTTCAGCGCTTCGATCGTCGCGAAATGGTACATGACGGGCTGCGTGGAGCAATGCAGCCGCGCCGATACCGTCCTCGCGTTGATGTTTTCCCCGCCCGTTTCGCGGGCAACCGCAAAGGCCGCCTCCACGATCATTTCTTTTGTGACTTTTGCTTTCGCGGGCATATGTGCACCTCTATCATGTATAACTTACATTATTTATAATTCGAATTATATATCAGGAAACAGAACTTGTCAACCCGGCCGGGACAAAATCTATCGGCCTTCAAAAACGGCAGGCTTCCTTTCCTCTGCCCCCGCCTTGCCCTGACGCGAGATCAAAAACCGTGGCTTGGACTGCAACCACGGGAAAGCGATCAGCGATACCCAGGCCCTCTTTACGAAAAAGGCGGATCCCGCGTGAACGGAATCCGCCTATTGCCTAATTTGGCCGCCTGTCATCGGCTGTGCCATTTGATACATCGCCTATGGACGGGCGGCTCCGCGCCATGCGGATCGGTCGCCCGCGCCGTCTGCTCAGTCCCCGAGCGGCCGTTCCTCCCAACCGCGCTCGGTCAGGCACGCTGTCGTGCGGAAGCCCTCCTCGCGCAGCATCGCCTCCATTTCCGGGAAGGCAAAGGTGAGGTGCTCCGCCCGGTGCGCATCCGAAGACAGCACCACCCGGCCGCCCAGGCGGCGGATCTCGCGCAGCAGAAAGCGCGCGGGATAGATGCGGTTCGGGATGCCGCGCGCCATCGCGCCCGAATTGACTTCAAAGATCGCCCCGGTCTTGGCCGCTTCGCGCACTGCCTCGATCGCGATCCCCTGATAGCGCGGGCTGTCCTCGTCAAAGAACCGCCCCTGCCCGTTATAGCGCGCAAGCAGATCGAAGTGCCCGACAATGTCCGGCCTGCGCGCCGAAATGGCCGCGGCCGAGCGCGCAAAAAAGGCTTCCGCCAGGCGATAGGCGTCACCTCCAAAGCCCTCGCGGATGCAGCGGCCCAGCGTTTCCACGGAATCGTCCATCGGATAGGCCACGCCGCTCGCCTCGACATAGTGGAGCGAGCCGATCAGGTAGTCATACATTCCCGGTGGAAAGATCCGCGTGTCCTGCGCCTCCAGCTCTAGCCCCAAAAAGATGCGCATGCGCCCTTGATACCGTTCCCGCTGCGCCAACACATCCTGCCGGTAGAACGCTTCCCTCTCCGGCGTCATGCAGTATTCCTGCGATACCGGGCAATACCCGTGCCCTGAAAACCCCAACCCCGAAAATCCCAGCGCATAGGCGGCGTCCGCCATCTCCTGCACCGTGTTTTTTCCGTCACACCAGGTAGAGTGTGTGTGAAAATTCCAACGCTGCATGGCAGGCTCAGCAATAGAAATCGACGCTGACCGTGCCCGTCCGGTGCGCGCGGATGAACTTGCGCACTTCTCCATGCGCCGGATGCGCGTCATAGGCCTCGAGCCCCGCCTCATCCTCGAACAGCGCGATCAGCACCAGGTCATACGACCGCTCCGACCCCTTAAAATCCAACCCGACCTCCATCGATTTCAGGCTGGGCACGACACCCACCAGCGCCCGCAGCATTTCCGCGGCCTTCTTGGCGTCCTCTTTGTCCGCAAATTTTTGACATACGACATGTTTGACCATCTTCGTTCTCCTTCTTTCGCATTTGATATGAAAAACGCCCCGTAAGCCTGGCAAACGGGGCGTTTGTTCCAATGATTATTCTTCCGCTTCCTTCTTGGCCTGTTCGATGACCTTGGTCGCCATCTGCGCCGGCATTTCCTCATAGCGCGCAAAGGCAATCTCGAAGCTGCCGCGCGCCTGCGTCATGGAACGCAGATCGGTCGCGTATTTCACCATCTCGCTCTGCGGGACCTCGGCCTCTACCATCTGGCCGTCCTCATACGGATGCATGCCCAGGATCCGCCCGCGGCGGCGGTTGATGTCGCCGATGATGTCGCCCATGTATTCATCCGGGATGAAGACCTTGAGGCTGCCGATCGGTTCGAGCAGCACCGGTTCCGCCTTGGCGCATGCCGCCTTATAGGCCAGGCGCGCCGCCGACTTGAACGCCACTTCCTTGGAATCCACCGGGTGGTATTTCCCGTCGAACAGGGTCGCCTTGAGCCCCACCATGGGGTAGCCCGCCAACACGCCGTGCGTGATGCTTTCGCGGAGCCCCTTTTCCACCGCCGGGATAAATTCCTTCGGCACAACGCCGCCCACGATGGCGTTTACAAATTCGAAATCCGCATCCGGACTGGCCGCCGGTTCAAACCGGATCTGCACCACGCCGTACTGCCCCGCGCCGCCGGACTGCTTCTTGTGCCGGCCTTCAGCCTCCGCCGTCTTTTTGATCGTTTCGCGATAGGCGACCTTGGGGTCGGAAAGCGCCGCCTCGACGCCAAATTTGTTTTTCAATTTCTGGCAAATGACCTCGATATGCATCTCGCCCATGCCGTGAATCAGCATATCGCCCGTTTCCTTGTTCTTGGAAACGCGGATCGTCGGGTCCTCATCCTCCAAGCGATAGAGCCCGGAAAAGACCTTTTCCTCCTCGCCCTGCTTTTTGGCGGTGACTGCCAGCGACAGGCAGGGTTCGTCGAACTTCAGCGGCGCAAAGGCGAGCTTTTCCGCCGGGTCGACCAGCGTGTCGCCCGTCGAGGAATATTGCAGCTTGGAAAGCGCGAAGATGTCCCCCGCGCGCACCTCCGGGACGGGGATCAGGTTCTTGCCGCGCATGACCGTCAGGTTGCCGAATTTTTCCGCTTTTTCCGCATTGACATTGTATAGCGGCGAGGTCTGCGTGATCTTGCCGCGCCGCACCTTGACCAGGCTGATCCGGCCGACAAATTGGTCGGCGATCGTCTTTAGGACCTGCCCGGCGAAGGGGCCGTCGTCTGTCACCGCGACCTCCACCGTCTCGCCCTGCGCGTTCTGCGCCTGCACCGGCGCGGCGTCCGCCGCCGTCGGCAGGATGGAGATCAACCCGTCCATCAGCTCGCGGACGCATTTGTCCTCCTCCGCCGAGCAGACGAACACGGGGAAGATGTCCCGCGAAGCGACGCAGGTCTTGAGCCCGCGGAAGATGTCCTGCTGATCTAGCTCCTCGCCGGCGAAGAATTTTTCAAGCAGCGCCTCGTCGCTCGCCGCCGCGTTTTCCACCAGGTTTTGGCGATACGCCGCGACCTCCTCCGCGAATTCCTCCGGGATCGGGCATTCCTCCACGCCCTTGCCCTCAAACATATACGCCTTGTTTTCCAGGATGTTGATATACCCCGCAAACACGCTGTCGATCATGATCGGCATGTAAACAACCGTGATGCCCGAACCGAATTTTTCCCGGTACTGCGCAACGGTCTTGCCGAAGTGCGCGTGTTCCCGATCCATTTGGTTGACTATGAAGGAAACCGGCTTTTTCATCCGCCGGGCGGCCGCAAACGCCTTTTCCGCACCCACTTCCAGGCGCGCCGCTGCGTTCGACACGATGAGCAGGCTGTCTGCCAATGCGTATGCCTGCGTCGCCTCGCCGACAAAATCAAAGTATCCGGGCGTATCGATGAAATTGAACTTTTCACCCTTCCACTCCACAGGAGCCAGCCCGGCCGTCAAAGAAAATCCGCGTTTAACCTCTTCCGGATCGAAGTCTGTCGTGGTGTTGCCGTCTTCCACCCGGCCCTTGCGCTCGATCGCGCCCGCGTCGAACAGGAAGGACTCCACAAGTGTCGTCTTTCCGTCTCCACCGTGTCCCACAACAGCGATATTACGAATCTTTGCAGCATCGTAAACCTTCATAATCTTCCTCCATATTCCTTTTCTTATTCAGTCATGACTCTTCGATTGTTCCATGCCTCCATGATTTCACGCTAAAGCCGACCAATGCGTCATGCCAAAGCAAAATTTTAAAACTTCTATTATTTATACTATAGCAGATATCTCCGCAAAAAGAAAACAATTTCTTGCGGGAAGGATGGATTTTATTTTCGGAGTGTGAGATAATAGGGCATATTCTTTTGCTTTCCGGGAGATAGCCTATGATTTATGCATTGTATTTGAATCCTACCCTGGATAAGACCATCTATGTTGAAAATTTTGCCTATGGCGGCACCAACCGCGCCCGGCAGAGCATTTTGCAGGGCGGCGGCAAGGCGCTGAACCTCGCCGTCGTGCTGCACCGGCTGGGCACGCCCGTGGAAGTTGCGGGGTTCCTGTGTCGGGAAGGCTGTGACGCGATCGAACGCAGGCTTTCGGACATTCCTACCTCCTTTGTCCGCCTTGTGGGTGAGCCGCGCACCAACCTCAAGATTGTCGACCGCGCCGTCTCCGTCACGACGGAGGTCAACGAGCCCGGCCCCGTCGTTTCCTCCGAAGCGCTGGCACAGCTGGAGGCGGCGCTTTCGGCTCGCCTGCGGCCGGAGGACACGCTCGTGCTGACCGGGTCCCTGCCGCAGGGGTGCCCGCTCGATTACTATGCGCAGCTCATGCGGCGCTTTTCCTGCCGCTTTGTGCTGGACGCCTCCGGTGAAGCGCTGCGCCAGGGCGTGCGGGAACGCCCCTACCTCATCAAGCCGAACCTTGAAGAGCTTTCGCAGCTGACGGGCAACGCCTATTCCGCGGCGGACATCCCCGCCATCCTGCGCGACTGCCGTGTGCTTTTGCGGCAGGGCGTCGGCCTTTGCGTCGTGTCCATGGGCGGCGACGGCGCGCTCATCATCGGCGACAAGGAAGCCTATTTCACCAGGGCCGTCGTGCAAAAGCCGGATTCCACCGTCGGCGCAGGCGATTCCATGCTGGCCGGGCTGCTCTCGGCCCTACAGGCCGGCGCTTCCCTGCGCGATGCGCTCGCGCTCGGCACAGCCGCTTCCGCCGCGACCATTTCCCTGCCCGGGACGACGCTCGCCTCCCGCGAAGCCATCCAGGCCATCCTACCCTCGATCCAACCGGAGAACTGCCTATGAACGAACAAGCAAACGCACCCATGCACCTTTTGAAGATCCCCGCGACCAGCGCCAACCTCGGCGCTGGGTTTGACACCGCCGGTCTGGCGCTGGAGCTGTATAACGAACTGCGCTTCTGCCCCGCCGAGGCGCTGCGCATCGAGCTGGCCGAGCCGAACCCGCGCATCCCGCTGGATTCGCGCAACATGATCTATGCGGCAGCCAAGCGGACGGCCGACCTCGCCGGGCGCGCGCTCCCGCCGTTTTATATGAAGCAGTATAACCATATTCCCATGGCGAGCGGCATGGGGAGCTCTGCCGCCTGCATCGTCGGCGGCATCCTCATCGCCGATACGCTCCTAAACCTCTGGCTATCCAAAAAGCAGATGCTGGACATCGCCACGCAGATCGAGGGGCACCCGGACAATGTCGCCCCAGCCATCTATGGCGGGCTGTGCATCAATCAGAACAACGAAGGCGACATCACGACTCTGCA
>CAKTFI010000028.1 GCA_934555865.1 uncultured Christensenellaceae bacterium
GTACTTCTGATACTCCCGCTCGGACAGATCGCCGTACTTTTTGTAATAGTAATTGAGGTCGGCATAGGCGTCCGCCACCTCGTCGCGGTACTTTTGATAGGCGTCCGCATCCAGATCGCCCAGCAGTCCCAGCCGGGAAAGCGCGTCCTCGCCCTCGGCGCGGTATCGTGCAAAGGCGTTTTCGTACAGCGTGGGCACGATGTTGTTGAGCTCGCTTAAGTAACTCTCATACGCCTGCGCGCCCGCCGTTTCGGCGTAGGAATTGCCGTATCCGCCCGTGAGCGCCGCCGCGTTTGCGGCGCTGTCCCGCATCGCCTTCTGCCCATTTTTCAGGTATGCCGCGCGGTATTGCTGATACACCGGGTCGGCATAGGGGTCGTAGGAGAACTTGTCCCGCGCCAGCGTGTCTTTTAGCAGCTGGTCGATCTGCTCCTGATAGGGCGAAGTATAGTCCCCCTTCCCCGCCCCCTCGCGCGCCGCAAGCTCCTGCTGCAAATGGGAAAGCTCCTCCGACGCGGCATAGCGCGGCCGCCCGTCCGCCTGCCCCGCCGCAGGGGTCTGTGCGCCGCCCGCCGTTCCGCCGGAACTTCCGCCCGCGGATGCATGGGACGCGCCCTTTGCCTGCTCGCGCAGCAGCTTGAGCATCGTCGTGTTCTGCTGCGCCGTGCCGCGATACCCCGCAATGCCAAGCTCCCCCGCCAGCTTCTTGCGCGCCGAAAAGCTGGACTGCCTGCCCTCCGATTTCAAATAATCCACAATGGATGTCCCTGTATACGCCATGTGTCCTCCTTTGTTGTTACGCCGTGCGCTGCCAGGCATAGACCGTCAGGTACGGCGGCATGTGTTCGGCAAAGCTCGTGGCGCCCATCGCCTTTTGGCGGGATACGGTCGTCGTGCCCGTGCCGGACGAAAGGCCGCTGTTTTGGGAGACGCCGTCCACATTCGCGTCCCAGCCGCCCGCCTGCCACGAAAGCGTGCCGTCCGCAGCATAATCGCTTACGCCGATCGCATCGCCCTCGCCCACGAGCGCGCCGTAATATGGGTGAAAGCGCACGCCGAAGGCATGCTGATGCGTTCGGCTCCCGCCCGTCTGCCCGCTCTGCTCGGCCGGAAGGAGGAACGCCCCCGTGATCGCCTCCCAGGTCCCGCCGAGCGTCTCCGCCGGGCTCGCGTTCTGCATGCTCAGGTAGATGCTGCCCACGGGATAGATGAGATCCAAAAGCGCCGTGCCTGCGACCGTCGGGGCCTTCGCGAAGTCCGCCGCCCACGCGACCTCCAGCCCCGGCTTCTCGCTCATCTTGCCAAGCGCCAGCCCCTTGCCGTCCGCGCGGAAATGCACGATGCGCTCCGCCGTGGACAGTTCGCCCACAAAGCTGCTCGTCGAAAACGCGTCCGAAAGTTCGAGCGACAATTCGTAGCGCCGCCCGATGGAAAAGCCGGCGAGCAGGTTGTCCGCCCCCGCGGCAAGCGCCGCCGAGGTCGTCCAGGTCTCACTTCCCACCGGACGGTACCGCAGCACCGCCGTGCCCGCGTTGTGTCCACCGCAGGGCGACACCTCCGCCGCAAAGCGCACCGAGAGGTATTCGCCCTCGCCGTCTGCCGTGCCGTCCGCCGCCGCACGGAACCACTGCACATTGGACAGCTTGGGCGCGGCATAGGGCAGCACCGTGACGCTTTGCTGCACCTCCGCGCTCCGGCGGCCGCGGCTGTCCTGCACCTGCGCCGTAAAGACCACCTCGCCCGCGGTGAGCAGCGGCGCGGTCTCCATCTGCTCCGCCCGGAGGGAGCTGCCCCCGCCGGACAGGAGGGTGTACACGACGCGGCTGCCCAGCGCGCCCTCGGACCCACTGAGCGCCGCGCGCACCCGGCTCTTGCCCTGCACATACACGCCCCAGTCCGCGGGCACCTCGCCGTCGATGCGCGAAAGCGTGAGCGTCCCCGCCGTCGGCACGACCGCCGCCGGGACCGAGAGCGTGATGCTCTGGCTCACCTCCCCGAGCCGCGTTTCGCCGAGGAAGGTCTCGAGTGTAATCGTCGCCGCCGCCTCGGCCGCATCCGGTGTCTGCGCGCAAAACTCCATCGGCACCGCGAGGCTGGCCGCGCTCTCGCCCGCGGGCAGGTCGACGCTCTGCTGCGCCGTGCCCAGCCGAAGGGTCGCGCGGTGCGCATAGGCCGCGCTCTGCGCCGCGACGCCGATCTCGATGCTCCCGCCGATCTCGACGCTCCCGCCGATCTCCGCCGAAGCGGGCGCAGTGAGGCCGGACAGCCGCGCGATGGCGGGCAGGGCTTCCTCTGCATCCAGGCTGCCGCCCGCGATGTAGGACGACCGCGTGGAAAAGCTGCCCACGAGGTGCAGCACGCCCGTGCCGTCCGCCGCGTGCGCCACCGCCCCGGCGAAGCTCCCGAGCGTGTGCACATGGCGGGCGGACGAGAAGTCATACGCCCCGTTTTCCACCCCCGTGCCCGCCGTCCCGTTCACCGCAAAGGAGGCCGCCAGCCCGCTCGCGTACTTGGTGGACGAGCTCTGCCCCTCGCGCAGCGCCGCATAGAAATACGCGCGCACAAAGCTCGAATCGTTTGCGATGTCCTGACTCTCCACCAGATATTCCGCCCAGACATCGATCTTGCTGCCGCTGCTCCCCAGCCCCGTGCCCTGCACGATGCGATACCCGCTGTGCACGGGCGTTGTTCTTGCCATGCTCTCTCCTCCTGCCTTTCTGCGCCCCGCTTACGCGCCCGCGCGCCGCACGAGCGACAGGCCGCCGTCCGCCTCCATATGCAGGTCATAGAACCCGCGCGCCGCGCTCCCGAGGCTCAACGCGTCCGCCACCTCCGCGCGCGTGATGTACATCTTGTTGTTGCTGATATACGCGATCTCCACGCCCGACTGCAAAAAGGACAGCCGCGTGTTGCCGAGCAGCGAGGTGAAGGCGCTGCCGAGCTTGCCGAGCTCGATGCCCTCCGTGCCGAAGCGGATGTAGGTCTGCAATTGCTCGATGAGGCTGGACAGCTTGCCGTCCACCTCCAGGGCATAGGCGTTGGCCTCGGAAAAGCGCAGCGTGAGCTGCGAGGCGGTCTGCTCGATCGCGCTCGACAGCGTGCGCTCCAGTTCCGCCGTCTCCGCCTTGGCGGTGTAGGTCTCGGCAATGCTGCTCCTCATGGCCGCCTGTTCGGTCGTGATCGTGGACTGCACATCTCGCCGCACGAGGTCGGCCGAGGCGATGATCTCCTCGCCCAGGGCCTGCGTGCGCCGGGTCTGCTGCTGCTCGATGCGCGCCGCCTCGTCCACCGCCTGCTGCGCCTGCCCCGACGCCGTGCGCAGCATGGCCGCCGTGTCCGCCGAGAAGTTGCCCGTGTCCAGGTTGTTGAGCACGAAGTTGAGCTGCTCGGTCAGGCTGTACATATAGTCGGAAAGCCGCTTGATCTGCGCGGTGTCGCTCTCTCCCCGAAAGGTGCGGGGGAATTCCAGCTCCATGCCCCCGCCCCCTTATACGCGGATGCGCGCGCCCGCGTCCGGCAATTCCGCCCGCGTCCGGCTCGCCGCGCACGCCGCATAGAGCGAGGAAAACAGGCTCATCGCGTTGTTGTACCGCGCGAAGTCGCCGTTATGGAAGTGCATCTTGGCCTCCAAAAACTTGAGGTACAGGTCGGCATACGCCGCCGGGGCCAGGAGCTGCTCGCTCCCCGCCTCGGAAAAGGGCGAAACCGCCGTGTGGAAGATCTCCTCTGCCGCGAGAGCTTCCACCTCATACAGCCAGCGCCGCTTCTGCGCCGCCGAAAACGGGTTGGGGCACAGCTCGTCGACCGCCGCGATCGCCTCGGCCGCCGTCATACCTCGCCCCCGCCGCTCACCCGGCGGATGAGCGCGTCCGCCGCCTGTTGCTGCCGCATGGAGTTTTCCAACACCTCCGCGACGCATTCCGGCACCTCCACCTCTTCCCCGCGCTGAATGAGGTAGGTGCGCCCGTTGACCGCCGCAAAGACCGGGTCGCGGTACTCGCCGTGATCCTTAAACAGCCGAATTTTCACCATTGCTTCCATCGCTTTTTTCCTCCAAACTTTTTGTTCCAAAGGCCGCCAGCTGGCTTTCTCTGCCCGGCGTGCCGGACGGTGCCGACACAGCATTGCCTTTCCCGGACATATGTTGCCCCGCCCGTCCGCCTTACAGCCAAGCAAAGCCCCATCACCGCAAAGGCCAAACAGGTTTGTCCCGGCCGTACGCAAGGGGGCTTGTCCGCCCCCCCCCGCCGTTTCCGCCTTCCCGGCCGCTCAGTTCGCCTTCGCCTTGTCCGAATAGCTGTTGCCCGACTCAATGCGCACCATGTACGCCTCCACAAGGCGCTTGGCCGCCTTGGTCGCCTTCCAGCCGACCGAGCTTCTCTGGTTTAACGGGTCGTCGCCATAGCCAAGCTGCTTGACGATGTGTTCCAGCCCGCCGTTTTCCAGCTCCGTCGTGCCATAGGCATTCGCGCCGAGCACCAGCGTGGAAAACACCGCGCTGCCGTCCCGTCCGCCGCCCTGGCCGCACAGCATCGCGTTCGCCGCCACCGAAGTGACCGCCGTGCCGAGCGTCAGCGTCGCGCCCGCCGCGCCATAGGAGACCGCCGTGACCGTGTTGGCCGCGCCGCCGAGGTATACCGCCACCGGACCCGCAAACTTCTGGCAGGCCTCCTCCGGGATGACCTCCTTAACCGTCACGCTCGTCGCGCTCGCCGAAATTGCCGTCTTGACCGTGAGCCGCGGATACCCCGGCACGATGTCCGCCGGGCCCCAGACCTTCGCCTCCGTCGACTTGACAAAGCGGATGTTGCCGAGCTTGCCGATCTCGCCGTTATAGATGTATTCCGGCGCGGCATACTTGTGGCAGTCGATCCATTCCTCGCTGCGCATCAGGTCATAGGCGCTATACGGGTGGATGATCGCGACAAAGCTGTCGTCGATCGGGCTGGCGTTCATCGCCTCGAGCTGCGCCGCCGCCTTGTAAAACAGGTCGACATCCAACCGGCAATCCGCCGTGATGTCGCTGCGGCTCGAGACCTCCGTCTTATTCGCCCCCTTGGGTGCGTACAGCACATTCGTGCCGCCGTTCAGCTCCTCGCGCGTGATGGTGTCCAGCGTCCGGCCGGCCTGCGCACCCAGGAGCTTGGTCGCCTGTTCCACATTGCGGTCGATCGCGGACAGCTCCAACATGTCCGACAGGCGGATCCAGTTGCCGTACTGCGCGACCGTCGCCGTGACCGCACTCACCTGCAAATTGTCGCCGTCCGGCGTGACGCCCTCCGTGATGGCCGTGAGCGCCTTCGGCAGCGGGCTGTAGCGGCGGAATTCGATCGTCTTGCCGCTGCCCTCCGGGATCGGATACTTGTCGCCGAATTGATCGTGCACGAGGTTGGGTTCCGCGTTGTCGATCAGGCGCTTTTCGTAATAGGTCTTCATCTCGTCGGACAACGCCGCCAGGTTGGTCGTCTGCGTCTCGGTCGCAAATACCTGCAAATCCATGTGTTCCATCTGCATTCCTCTTCTTTCTTTCACAATAGTCCGGCTGCCGCCGCAGCCAATCTCGTCGGAAAGTCCTCCCCGCGGGCGCCAACGGGGGCCTATCCCCCCTCGCGTAACCCGCCCGGCTCCGCCCCGGAGAGGTTTTCCGCCCGTTTACAGCAAGATCCGTTCGCCCTTCAGGACGCGCCGCGCAATCGCCTCGCGCTGTGCCCGCGACATCTGCGCCGGGTTCGTGCGGGAAAGCGCTGTGCTCCCGCCGGTCATCGCCCCCTCCAGCGGGCGGCGGCTCTCCTCCGCCCACTGCGCGCGCAGCTGCGTTTCCGTCCAGCGGTGCGTGGCCGCGATCGCCTGCCGCAGCACCTCGCGCCCGTGCATCGCCAGATAGGCGTCCTCCATCGAAAGCCCCGCGCGCAGCATGCCCGAAAAGCGCGCATCTTCCAACAATTCGGGCAGGGAAAACCCGGCGTAGCGCGCCCGAAGGCCGTCCGCCTCGCGCAGCATCGAGAGGTATTCGCCCATGACGCCGCGGAAGGCCGCCTGCCGCGCCGCCTGTTCCCGGATATGCTGTCCGCGCGAGCGATCCTCGCCAAAGGCGGCAAGCAATTCCGCCGCCCCCGCCTCCGGCAGGCCGTACTGCGCCCGCATTTCCCGGAGCAGCGCCTCCGCCTCGCCCGCGTCCGTGCCGCCCGGGGCAGCTTCGCCCGCCTGCCCACTTGGCACCGCTGCGCCATCCGCCGTGTCTGTGCCCGGCAAGCCGTTTGCCGCCGCGCCGGGGCCGTTTGCCGCATCCGTTTGCGAAAATTCTCCGTCCGCCGCGTCCGTTTGCGAAAATTCTCCGTTCGCCGCCCCCGACGCTGTGCTGACAATGTCGCCTGCCGCCAAGGATAGCCCCGCCGCATCGGAAAGGCCGTTTGTGCCGCCTTGTGCGCTACCTGCCGTGCCGGATGCGCCGCCTGTATTCTGTGCCACTGTATCGCCCTGCCCGAACAGGTCGAGCGCAAAGGCCGTTCCGCCTGCCATTTCCGGCAGGCCGCCCGCGCCGTTTGGGGCTTTCGTCGAGCCGCCTTCCGCACCGAACAAATCGAGCGCAACGGTTGCTCCTCCTGCCATTTCGGGAAAGCCAGTTACCGCATCCTGCGCCGCCGCATCCGCTCGCCCGAACAAATCGAGCGCAAAGGCCGTTCCGCCTGCCATTTCGGGCAGGCTGCCCGCGTCCTGCCAACCTTCTCTCATCTCGCGTCCTCCCTGCGTTGTTCTCTTTCATTGTAAGGGGCAAATCCGCCGCTTTCTCCCGCTTTCGCAACTTTTTGCGGCGAATTTGCCCCGCCTTGCGCATCTACGGTTGCTTTGCGCCCACAGCTCGCAAAGCGTCAATTTTCGGCCGTGCCGCGAAGCGCCGCCCGTGTTCATCGGTTTCCTCCTGCGTGCCATGCGCAAAATGTTCCACAAGCTCGTGCCGCCCTGCGCCGTAAAATGTCCACTCACGGCCTCCACGGTCGCAACGCCCTGCATCCGGCAATTTTCCCCGGCTATGGCACTCCTGATGAATCGGTTTTACCTCCTCACCCCGCGCCAGCTTCAGGCATTCCTCGCCGCCCTTCCGCCTGCCGGGATTTCCGTTCCGCATGGAAATGCCACCTGCGCGCCTACAGTCGCTTTCTCTACCCACAGCTCGCAAAGCGCCAATCCCCGTCCGTGTTCGCCGGTCTCCCCGCGCCCGCCGTCCGCAAAGCGTTCCACCAACCCGTGCCTTCGCGCCGCAACATTTCTGTCCATAGCCTCCGCGCCATCGTGCCGCAAAGCGCCGTCCATATCGCCCTTCGCCCACCGCCGCGCTCCGGCAATTGTCTATGGCCTCCGCGTCCCGCGCGGAAGCACCGTCCTCACAAACTCCGCACCTGCTTTTCCAGGCGATAGATGCGCATGTCGCCCTGCCCCGACAGCCGCAGCCGCATGCTCTCGCACAGCCGCGGCAGGATGGGCAGCTCATAGGTGCGCTTGGCCGCGCCCGCGATCTCATACACCGTCTGGAAGGCGCCGCTCTCGTCATAGCTCGCCTCGACCTTGATCGTGCTGCCCGCCTCCAGCATCGCCCGCAGGTACAGCCCGCCCACATAGCTCCCCGCGCCGGTGCGGAGCGCGATCTCGCCCGTCACCGCCTGCCATTCCACGCTTTCCTCCGCCGTTCCCGCGACCTCCTCGCCCGCCATGCGCCAAACGCTCCCGTCGCGCATCTGCGCATACAGCGTGCCGCCCGTCTCGGCAAAGCCCAAAACCGCCGCCGCGTCCTCGCGGTGCCACAGGCCGCTCGCAAGGTCATAGCACAGCACGCCGCGCCCCGGCAGGGCGAGGTAGTATTTCCCGCCGACCGCCCCGGCGCACCCGGCCGCGTCCCGCCCCCAGCGCCCCGAAAGCAGGGTCGTCCCGCCGCTCCCATACACACGCACGCCGTCCACCGCCTGATAGAGGAGGTTGCCCTCGCACAGCGCCAGGCTCGCCGCCGCGCCCGCCTTGACGCCCAGCATCGGCGCAAAGGTCACCTGAAAGTTCGCCGGTTTGCTGCCCAGCACCTTGTGCACGCAGCCCTCCTTGAAAAACAGCGCCGCGCCCTGATAGGCCGCCGCCCCCGTGAACGCGCCCAGCGTGCCCACGCTTGCGGCATAGCTGTCCGCCGCCGTCCCGGCAAAGGTGTTCCAGTTGAACGGGTCGCCGAGCGCGCAGGCATAGATCTCCCGCGCCGCCGAATTGCACCCCCAGATGCGGTTGTTCACCTCCACCGCAAAGTCCAGGTCGGGCATTTGGCGCGTCACGACGATGGGCGTCTCCTGCGCAAAGCCCGCGTCCAACAGGCCCGCAAAGCGGATGCTGTCCGCCGCCGCGTCCAGGAGGATGTGGCTCCCGTTCAGGCTCTCCGCCGTACACCCCGCGAGGAACACCCCATCGCCCGCGCGGAACAGCGCGCCGATGCCCTTGGCCGCGATGCGGACCGCCGTGTCCGTGCGCACCGTCCAGCACAGCCCCGCCGCCGAATATTGGCACAGCCGGTGCGGCGAGGAACCCGTGTCCAGCCAGAGCGCCCCGTCCGCCGGTTCCTCCGGCGCGGTCGCCTGCACCGTGACGCTCCCGAGGTCGCTGCCGTCCCAGGCCGAGAGCGACACCGTCGCCTCGCCCACCGAGCGGAAACTCGCCTCCACGGCGGAAAGCGCCTGCGTCCCCGTGTCGAACACCTGCTTGTCCGGCAGGATGAGCACGCGCGCGCCCATCTGCACGAATTGCTTGCGCCCGGGCGTCACCTCGCCCACCGCCACATGGTTGTAATACAGCACGCCCGCGTCCGCGTATAGGAGCTTTTCGCCGCCATGGATGCCCTGCGGCGTCTCCCCCTCGAACACTTTTGTCCGCTTGCCCCGCGGCATGAGGAAGGGCGCCGCGTCCGCGCACAGGTTGTGCATGTCATAAAACTGGTTCTCCGCCGCGCCGTCCTCCGGCCAATACCCGCCAAAGCGGCTCGTGACCTCGCGCTTGCCGCCCGCCGTCTGCAATTTCAAAAACCGCATGCCTGCCTCCTCACCGCCGCTTGCGCGCCTGCTTCACGGCCTGCCGCGCCGGATCGCCGCCCATCATCGGGGCCGCCGCCAAAAGGGCCGCGTTCTGCGCCTCCGCGAGAGCGATGCCTCGCCCGGCCGCCTGCATGCCCGTCCATGCGCCGCCCGCGGCCGTCCCCCGCGGGGAAATGTCCTCCATTCCGCCCGGCAAATTGCCCCTGCCATTCCCCGGCAAGGCATTCGCCAAGGAAGCGCCTGCCGCGCCATTCTGTCCGTTTGCCAGACCTTCCTGCGGGGAAAGTCCACCCGCTGCACCGGGCAGCCCTCCTGCGGACAAGGCAAGCCGCCCACCGTTTGCATCCCGCAGCGCCGCGCCCGGCAAATTCCCTCTGCCATTCCCCGGCAAAGCATTCGCGCCTGCGGCCAAGGCCGCCGTAAGCCCTTCGCCCGCCGCGTTCCCGGCCATGCCTGGCGCGCCGTTTTCCAGCATCTGTCCGCCCGCGCCGTCCTGCATGCCCGCCGCGCGGCGAATCTTCTCCATCACCGCCGCCTTGCCCTCGAAATCCATCATGTCCATGCACGCGAGCGCCGCCTGCGCGTTTTCGGGCTGGAAAAAGCCCATCTGGTAAAACTCCTTGGCCAGCTCGTTCTGCGAGATGCGCGCAAAGGGGCTGCTCTTCTGCGCCCGCACCGAGATGTCGAACACCGCCCGGCGCTCCATGACCTCCGCGCCCGCCTGCCAGCCCGGGTGCAGCATGTCCGCCGAAAAGTCGGAAAACGCCGCCTCGCCGTTGCCGCCCAGGATGCGGAAGCACCGAGGCTCGCGGTAAAACTGCCGGATGAGCTCGATCACCATCGTGTTCAGGCGGCAGAATGCGTCGTAGCTGCCCTTCAGCATGTCGCGCGACAGCTTGCTGCCCGCCTCCTGCAAGGCCGCGATGGCGCTCGCCGCCGTGACGCCGCCGGCCGTGCCGCCCTGCGTGAAGTCGCGGTTGCCGCTCACTTCCTTCAATTCCTCGACCTTGCGCGAAAGCGCCGCGAGGTACGCCTCCCCCGGCGGGGCGACCTGGATCTCCCGGATGCTGTCCTCGCCCAGCCCGCCGCCGAACACATGCACGAAGTCGCGGTCCCAATCCGCAAATTCCTCCTCGTTGACGCTGCCGTCCGTGCGGATGAAGAACCGCTTCTTGCCCGCCATGAGCGCGCCTTTTAGAAGCGCGCCGTCCAGCCGGTCGATGTAGCTCTGCGCGGACTTCATGAGGTCGAGGTAGCCAAAGCCCGCGGGCGTCCCCTCGTCCGCAAACAGCACATCCAAAATGAACGGGTACTGCCCGTGGTCGTATAGCCCCTTTTCGCGGAAGGCCGGTTCGTTTTCCGTCGCGAACAGCACCTCGCCCGCCGCGAATTTGCAGAAATGCAGCTTGCCCGCCCGCTTGTAATACCAGTCCACGACCAGCGTCTTGTCCGAGGTGTCCACTGTGTCGTCGTATAGGTACCGCGTGAGCTCCATGCCCCGGCCGCCCAGCTTGCCCTCCAAAAACGGGTACCGGCTGCGGAGCGCGTCGTTGTTTTCCAACCGCGTATAGAACAGGTTGGGCGAATCCTGGATGTCCTCCACCCCCGGTTCCCAAAACAGGTTCAAAAGGTCGACCGCGCGAATTTCGATGTCCCCGCGCCCGTCCGCCTTGGCCGGGTTCCAAAACACCCCTTCCACGCCGGTGCCGTGCTTGAGCTTCTCCCACCACTTCTTGGAATACACCTGCTCATACCCGTTCTGCTCCAGGATCGTGGGCAGGATGGAGGAAAGCGCCTCCGCCGCCGCCTCGTCGCTCCGCTCGCGCGGGAGGATGGCCGGGGCGGGATAGTTGTCCATCGCGTCCGCGTGCTTGTTCAACAGCGAGTTGAACAGCCACGCGCTCGCCGGCTGCTCCCCGCCCGCGCGCACCGGCAATTCCGCCTGCCCCCAGTGCCGCATCTTGTACCACTGCTGATTGCGCACGATCCGCTGCTCCAAATGCGCCTTGCCCGCCTTATACCGCTGCAAGGTCTGCGCCGCCGCCGCGACCTGCGCCCCTGTGATCTGTTCCATGTCTGCCCCCTCCTGCGGCCCTGCCGCGCGTTTTTGCAAAAGAAAAAGCATACGACCTTCGTATGCTTTGTTCCTCTTCATGGTAGCATCCGCCCGGGCGCGTTTCTCCCGCTTTGCGGAAAAGTTTTTCCTGGCGCGCTTTCCTCGCCCACGGGCAAGGCTCTACATCGCGACAAGCCTGTTCTTGCGTTTCTACGCCCCTGCGCGCAAAGGACGCCGGTTTTCCCGACGCCCTTTCCCCTTCGCACGGCAGATGGATCCCCGCCCGCGGGCAAGGCCCTGCCCAATACTCCCATTTGCCGGGCGTGCCTTTGCCGGCCTTTTTCTCCGCCGCGCCGCGAAGATCGCTCCCGCCTATCTAGCCTGCGCTGCAATTCTCCCAATTTGCCTCTGCAACGCTGCTGTCCCTCTCTACGCGCATGCCGCCCCCGGGCCCATTTCGCCTTTCGCGCACCGCCGCCGCGCAAGGCAATTTCTCGCGCCCTTCTCTTCCTCTGGGCAGCCTGTCCTCTCCCCTACCGCGTCCCGCGCCGCAGGTCGAGCGGATCGTCCGGCAAAAGGGTCTCCGGCGCCGGCTTGGGCGGCGAGATCGGCCGCTCCATGAGCACATACCGCAGCATGT
The DNA here is from genome assembly GCA_934555865.1 of uncultured Christensenellaceae bacterium. GTDB lineage: Bacteria > Bacillota > Clostridia > Christensenellales > Christensenellaceae > QANA01. The sequence goes on from CAKTFI010000028.1 coordinate 11,756, forward strand.
CGTAGATGTGGTCCTCGCCCTGCGTGTCCACATCCTCCGGGTGCACCGCGTCATAGATGAGCGCCGGGACCGTGCGGATAAAGTTGCGGCAGGTGTCAAAGACATAGAACCCCGGCAGGCCGTCCTCGTCGAACGCCAGGCGGTAATGCACCTGCATCTTGCCCGCAAGGCGCGTGTTGTCGCCCCGCGCGAAGTAGATGAAATGCGGGCTGCGGCTCATCATCGCCGCGATGCTCTCGCCCCGGCTCTCGTCAAAGATGGACGGGTCGGCGATCCCCGCGATCTGCCGCCCGCGCAGGTTCTCGTCCTCCCGCTCGATGCGCGCGATCTCCGCCGCGATGTCGCAAGGGTGCTTGCGGATGCCGATGTTGTCCGCCCCGCCGTAGTATTCGCGGATGTGGTAGATCCGCCCCTCCGGGTCCGCCGCGAACCACCCCACCGCAAACGGCCGCGCATAGCCAAAGTCAAACCCGCGGTAGATGCGCCAATGCGCCGGGATGCGGAACGGCCGGATGACATGCGTGAACCGCCGGTCGTCATAGTGCGCCGGGTCGTTGCGCCACTCGGCAAAGACCTGCCCGTCAAAGCTGTCCCAGTCGCCGTACAAAAGCGCCCGCCGCTCCGCCTCCGGCAAAAGCGCCAGGTTCGAAAGGTAGCTCGGGTCGTGCGCCAGCAGCTTTTGGTTGTCAAACACCGTCGAGGGCACAAAGACGCGGCTGCGGACCCCTTCCTCGAAATGCCCGTCCGGCGCGGGGATGCGGAAATGCTCCACGATCGGCGTCAGGGGCGGCGCCGGCGTGATGAACCGCGCCTTGACCCAGCTGTGCCCGATGCCGCCCGGGTTGGTCGCCGCGCGCATATACACCCGCGTGCCCGGCCCCGCCGGCCGGTTGCGCGAAAACATATAGCTGTATTCCTCCCAGGTGAAGTGCGTCAGCTCGTCAAACGCGATGTAGTCATAGCTCCGCCCCTGGTAATTGCGCCGGTCCTTCGGGTGCTGCATCGACCCGAAATAGATCTTCGCGCCGCTGGGGAAGGTCCACGCGTGCGCCGCCGCCGAAAACTCCGCCCCCGGGATCGCCCGCGCATACAGGTCGCGGCTCCGGTCCTCCAGCTCCGAAAGCTGTGGATAGGTCTTGCGGAACAGGATCCCCCGGTAATGCGGGATGTGCACCTGCCGCAGCGCCTCGGTCAACAGCGCGTCACTCTTGCCGCCGCCCGCCGCCCCGCCGTAGAGCACCTCATACTCCTGCCGCGCCTGAAAGATGCGCTGCTTTTCCTGCGGCTCCCACAAAATGCGCCGCTCGCTCTGCCCCTGCGGGGCGCGCTTTTCCGCCATGTCCTCTCCCTTCCGCCCGGCCGCCGCCAGGGCCGCTTCGCCACGGCAAAACAGGCGTTGCCTTGCAAGCAAGGTTGGCCGCCGCCGCGCGCGAAATGCCTACCTGCGCCGCACATCTGTTTTTTCGCGTAATGCCTGGCCACATGCAACACTCTGTGGCGCTGCCATGATATGCGCCTTTTTTTGCATTCCCGCCGCGCGCATCTTCACGCAGGCGCATACCCCTCACCCGGGAAGCATGTCCGCTTCGGCGTTTCGCACGGCCTCGCGGCCTTCGCAATCATCTGCCCGCCACGCACAAAATCGCCTGCAAGAGGGTCTCCGCCATGCATTTTCGCCGGGAAATCGGTTGCTCTTCACGCGTAAGCTCTCTTGCACGGAATTCCCGCCCGATCTCGGCGGGAAGAATTGCCGTACCTGTGCAAGGTCGCGCCATGCTCCGCCGCTATTCCGCCCGGAAGCGATGCCGCTCCGCTCTCCCGCATGCCTGCCGCACAGGCATGCCGCGCTTTTTGCATGACAGGTTCGCAGGAAGCGCTTGCCCCGTCATACACATGCCATGCTCGCCGCCCGGCTCGCTATTCCTTCTCCGGCGCATAGGGAAAGGCTTCCGCCAGCGCGCGATACCCCGCCGCGATTGCCAAAAACCGTTCCGCGGCGCGCGCATCCCCCTCCGCCGGCAAAAAGCAGAGCCGTGCCCGCCCCGTGTGCAGACTGTCGCACAAAATGCGCCCCGCCCCCTCGGCCGCCAGCTCCTCCGCCGTCGCCCGCAGCGTATGCCAGATCGCGCTCGCCGCCGCGCATAAAAGGTCCGCCCCGCGCTGCGCGCCGCCCGCGTGCCCGTCCGCCGCAAACCAGATCGCCGACCCGCTCGGATAGGCCAGCACCCAAAGCCCGCCCGGCCCGATGCGCCATTCCCGCCAGTCCTCCTGCCGCGCCCGCGCCGCCTCTTCGCGCTTTTCGCGCGCCCTGTCGCCCCAAAGCATCCTCGTCCACCGCTCTCTCATCGCTTGTCCCTCCAACTCTTCGTTCCCGCGCCTGCCCGGCAGATGCCCTTCGCGCCGGTCACCGGCCGTGCCTGCCCGATGCGGCCGCCGCAATAGCGCCTCTCGCCTCCTTGCGCGCCGCCTCTCCCTTCCCGCGTTTTGCAAACGCTTCCCGCATGCTAACGCAATTTTTCCTATCGCCTTGCGCGTTCGCCTGTCCTTCCCCATTTGAAAAACCGCCCGCCCTCCGCATCAGCCATTCCCTTTCCTATACGCTCGCTCGTTCCCGGCAAAGCCCGGCCAATGCCTTTTTCTCACTCCCAGCATACCATGCGCCCGCCCCGCTTTCTCCCGCTTTCCGCCGCCCGGCAAAATTTTCCGCCTCCAAGCTTCTGCCGCCTGCTGCATCCTCCACCTCCCACCGCCTG
>CAKTFI010000029.1 GCA_934555865.1 uncultured Christensenellaceae bacterium
GCGATCCTTGGCTGCATCGGGACGGTCGTGGGCTCGGGCATCGGGGCGATCGCCGCGTCCGGAAAGACGAATTTCCGGCTGGAGCAGCTGGAAAAGAAGATGGATAAGACCACCGAGCTGGTGGAGCGCCTGGTCATGGTGGAGGCGCGCAGCAAAAACAACAGCCACCGGTTGGAGGAACTGGAACGAAACGAATATGCATAAGGGGGGGCGGGCAACCGTCCCTTCTTTTTTTGCGCCGCAAAACGGGTCTGGACAGGCGGCAGACGCTTTGGTATAATAGTCAAACATATCATAACGCATGATCTATATCGGACGATGTATAATAAAATGCACGGGGAAAGAGGGAAAGGAAAAACGATGGAGACGGGGTTCGTTCGATTGACGCCGGAAAATCTGGCGGCGGAGCACCTTTGCTGCATTATCCGCAAGCGGCCGCATCCGGGGGTCGAGGCCAAGCGGGCGTGGCTCGCCGCGCGGATCCCGGAGGGGCATGTCTTCTATAAGCGGGAGATGGCGGACTGCGCCTTTATCGAATACGCGCCGCTGGAGACGGCCTGGACGCCGGTGCTCGGCGACAATTACCTCTATATTTATTGCCTGTGGGTGCAGGGAGAAGCCAAGGGCCATGGGTACGGCCGGACGCTTTTGGAGGCGTGCCTCGCCGACGCGCGGCGGCAGGGCAAGGCGGGGGTCTGCATGCTGGGCGCGGCCAAGCAGAAGGCATGGCTTTCGGATCAGAGCTTTGCCCGGAAATTCGGCTTTCAAACGGTGGACACGGCGGGGGAATACGCGCTTTTGGCGCGGAGTCTGGACGGCACGGTGCCGCGCTTTGCCCCCTGCGCGAAGCGGCAGCGCATCGAAGGGGAGGAGCTCACCGTCTACTACAGTGACCAGTGCCCCTATATCCCAGATCGCGTGGCGAAGCTACGGGCATACTGCGCGGACAAGGGCATCCCGGCCCGCTTTCTCCATGTAGAGAGCGCAGAACAGGCGAAGAGCCTGCCCTGTGTGTTCCAAAACTGGGCGGTGTTCTACGGCGGAGCGTTTGTGACCGTCAATCAGATCGACGGCGCGATGCTGGAGCGGATCCGCAGGCGGGCCACGAGAGGCTGACGAAGCGCTCCGCGGGGACTCCCCCGTGAAGACAAAGCGAAAAAGGAAGTCCCGCCCGCTCCGACGGGATGCGGCGGGCAGGCGAGGACTTTTCGGAAAAAATTTTCGATAGTGAAATAGAGGAAGGAAAACGCGTATGAAGATCACATGGCGGCCTTGGCAGTCGGCGGACGCGGCGGCGCTGCGGGACATCCTGAACAATCCGCGCATCTTGAAGAACCTGGGGGACGGCGTCCCCTATCCCTATACCGAGGCGGACGCGGCGGCGTATATTGAGCAGATGCAGAGGGCGGATGCCCAGGAGGTCTTTTCCTATGCCGTTCTGGTGGACGGCACACCGGTCGGCAACATCGGCGCGTTTCGCGGGAAGGGCATGCACGCCCGCACGGCGGAGCTGGGGTACTACCTGGCGGAGGCATATTGGGGCCGCGGTGTCATGACGGAGGCGGTGCGGCGGCTTTGCCGGGAATTGTTCGCGAAGACGGATCTGGTACGCATCTATGCGGAGGTGTTTTGGGAAAACGGCGCGTCCCGCCGGGTGCTGGAAAAGGCGGGCTTTCGGCAGGAGGGCTGCCTACAAAAAAGCATCGTCAAGGACGGCCGGGTGCGGGATGTGGCGCTGTATGCATATACGCGCGCGCAGGCGGGCTGCGTGCTGGAGACGGAACGCCTCTTCCTGCGGGAAATGACCATGGCGGACTTTGACAGCCTATATGTCGTCCTTGCGGATTCGGACATCATGCAGCACTACCCCTATACCTTTGACGCGGCGCGGGTGCGAAACTGGATCCGCAAAAACATCGAGCGGTATCAGACCTTCGACTTTGGCCTGTGGGCGGTCTGCCTGCGGGAAACGGGCGAGATGATCGGCGACTGCGGCGTGAGCATGCAGAATATCGACGGGCAGATCCTGCCAGAGATCGGGTATCACATCGCCAAGGCGCACCAGCGGAAGGGATATGCCAAGGAGGCGGCGCGTGGGTGCCGCGACTGGGTCTTTGCGCATACGCCCTTTTTGGCGGTGTATTCCTATATGAAGCAGGCAAATCTCGCCTCCAGCGCCACGGCGCGGGCGAACGGGATGCAGTTGGTGCGGGAATTCACGGACGGCGAGGGGGAGCGCAGCGAGGCCTATCGGATCAATCGTGCAGACTGGCTGCGCATCTGTGGAAGAAAGTAGGCAGTTGCAAGGCACAAAGAGCCGTGCGGGAGAACCAGGCGGCTTTTTTGCATGAAGGCACCGACGGAATTGACAAAGCGCAGGCATCTGCATATAATATTGTTAGCATAGGCTAACAAAGAGAATACATTGTCCGTGCGGGAAGAGAATACTGTTTCCGCAGGCGGACGGAAGGAATGATTCAATGGAGGAAGCATGCTTGGGGATTCTCATCCCCTTTCTTGGAACAACACTGGGCGCGGCGAGCGTCTTTTTTATGAAACGGACGCTGCGCGACGGGGTGCAGCGCGCCTTGACGGGGTTTGCGGCCGGGGTGATGGTGGCGGCTTCGGTGTGGAGTCTGCTGATTCCCGCCATGGAACAATCGGTGGGGCTTGGAAAATTCGCCTTCTTCCCGGCGGCTGCGGGGTTTTGGGCGGGCGTGCTGTTCTTGCTGCTGCTGGATCACCTTGTCCCGCACCTGCATGCTAAGAGCGGGCAGGCCGAAGGCCCGAAGAGCCGCCTGCAGCGCACGGCCATGATGGTGCTGGCGGTCACGCTGCACAACATCCCGGAAGGCATGGCGGTGGGTGTCGTCTATGCGGGATACCTTGCTGGGAGCGTGCAGATCACGGCCGCCGGGGCGCTGGCGCTCTCGCTTGGCATCGCGATCCAAAACTTCCCGGAGGGGGCAATTATCTCCCTGCCGCTGCGCGCCGAGGGCATGTCCAAGCCGCGGGCGTTTTTGGGCGGGGTGCTTTCGGGGGTGGTGGAACCGCTGGGCGCGGCGCTGACCATCCTGTGCGCGCGGTTTATCATCCCGGTGCTGCCCTACCTTTTGAGCTTTGCGGCCGGGGCGATGCTCTATGTCGTGGTCGAGGAGCTGATACCGGAGATGTCGCAGGGCAAGCATTCCAACATCGGGACGATCTTTTTCGCAGTGGGCTTCAGCGCGATGATGGTGCTGGATGTGGCGCTCGGCTGAGCGAGGAAGAGCGGCGAAGATGAGAACCGCAAAAAGTGCAGGGCGGGAAACTGCCGGACAAGGGAAATATGCAAACGAAAGGATGCAACATGGACGGCAGGTGCATTTTGGAAAGCACCTGCCGCCTTTTTGTGCGCAAAGCGACAAATTGGTCGCAGGGGTACTATCGCACGGGTACGCTCTTTGCTATAGTGATAAGAAAAGCGCCGCCTCAAGAAAGCGGTAGCGGGATACACCCTAACGGGCCAGCGTGGGCGCCTTCTGGCTGTTCAGCCAGAGAATGTTGCATTTGCCGAGCCCTTCCGGGGCCGCGGGGCCTTGGAGGTATACACGGGCGAATCCCTGCGGAGAAAGGAAGTTGAAAATGGAAAGAGAACATACCAAGCTGAGCGCGCATACACCGCTCACCGGGCAAACGGGGGAAGTGGTTTTTACCTTTGCCACATTGCCGGAAGACCTTGTGGCGATGCAGGCGTTGCCGGAGGCCGCACTTCAGACGCCGGCACAGACGGCGGCGTTGACGGTGCTGGCCCTCTGCGCCTATGCCAAAGACCCGGAAGCCGGTATTGCCATGCTCGATTGGCTGCGTGGGCCGCGGCCCCTCACCGGAATGGATCGTTCCTTCCTACGGGATCGCTTCCGGGATGGGAAGAGCTACCTCCCGTTCACCTATTTTGAGGGGGCGACGCCGGAAAACGGGTATACGCCTTCGCAGCCGTTCCGCATTCGGGTGGTTGCAAATGCGACTTCTGCGGCAGAGGCGGGGTATCAAAAGCTGTTCCTCCCCTGCGGCGGTACCGATGCGCCCCGGCCGGTGAAGCTGCGGCAGCGCGGCAGCGACGGGAAATGGCTGCTCTGGGAGCAGTATCTGCTCACGGGAGTGCGCCTCCCCAAGGCAGAGGATCCGTGGGCATAAAAGGAAGGCAGGTCAATCCGGGCGGGTTGGCCTGCCTTTTTTAATTGCCCGGCATGGATAAATATGTTGTTTTTATTGTGTAAAGGAATTGTAAAGCGCAGGGAAGTACGCTATAATAAAAATATTCTTAAATTTTATTGATTTTTGTTGAAAAGCCCCATTTTTTAACAGAAAAAGGAACAGGAAGAAGGAAAATATGCGATTATATATCGATCCCGGCACGGGCAGCATGCTGTTTGCGATTCTGATCGGCATTTTGGGCGCGGTCGGGTATATGTTCAAGTCCTGGATGGTGAAATTACGCTTTTTACTGCATGGCGGCAAGCGGGTGGAGGCGGAGTCCAGGCGCATCCCACTCGCGGTTTTTTCGGATGACAAGCGCTATTGGAGCGTCTTTCGCCCGGTGTGCGAGGAGCTGGACAGGCGCGGCGTGAATGTCGTCTATCTAACCGCCTCGCCGGACGACCCTGTGCTTACAAGCCCCTACGCGCATATCCGCGGGGAATTTATCGGCAAGGGCAATAAGGCGTTTGCCAAGCTCAATTTCCTGAATGCGGACATTCTGCTTTCCACGACGCCTGGGCTGGATGTCTATCAATGGAAGCGGTCCAAGGGCGTGAAATACTATGTGCATATGCTGCACGCCGCCAACGAAGTGACGGGATACCGCATGTTCGGAATCGATTACTACGATGCAATCCTGCTTTCGGGCGATTACCAGATCCGCGACCTTCGGGCGCTGGAAACGCTACGCGGGCTGCCGGCCAAAGAGGTGGTAAAAATCGGCATTCCCTATATGGACGCGATGCGCCGCCGCCTGGAGGAGGATGCGCCCACGCCGCCGCATGAACGCACGGTGTTGCTCGCGCCGTCGTGGGGGGAGAGCGCGATTCTGAAGAAATACGGCGGCCGTATTTTGGAGGTGCTCTTGCAGACGGGCTACCATATCATCGTTCGCCCGCACCCGCAGTCCTATACGGCGGAGGCGGAGATGCTGAAGGAAATTCGGGCACAGTACCCAGATTCGGCGCAGCTCGAATGGAACCGGGATACGGACAATTACGAGGTGTTAAAGCGGGCGGATATCCTGATCTCGGACTTTTCCGGCGTGATTTTCGACTTTGCGCTGGTTTACGACAAGCCGGTGATCTATGCGGATACGGAATTCGACAAGAGCCCTTATGATGCCTGGTGGCTGGACACGCCGTATTGGACCTTTACGGCGTTGCCACGCATCGGCGAAAAGCTGACAGCAGACACGCTGGATTCCCTGAAGGGATTGATCGACGCCTGCCTGGACGATCCGCGCTATGCGGCGGGCCGCCGGGAAGTGCGTGCGGAGACCTGGGTCCATCCGGGGGAGGGCGCCCGACGCGCCGCGGACTACCTGGTGGGAAAATTGGCGGAACTTGAAGAGGGAGAGGGAAAGTGACATGTCTTTCGGAGCAATGTTAAGCGCGCTGTTGATCGAGCCGCTCCAGCTGCTGTTTGAGGTGATCTTTACCATGGCCGAGCGGCTGATCGGCAACCCCGGGTTGTCCATCGTCGTGTTAAGCCTGGCGATGAACTTCCTGGTGCTCCCGCTGTATAAGCGGGCAGATGCCATGCAGGAAGAGGAGCGAGAGATGGAACTCCGCCTGCACGACGGCGTGGCGCACATCAAAAAGACCTTCCGCGGCGACGAGCGCATGATGATTTTGCAGACCTATTATCGGCAGAACCATTACAAGCCCACCTATGTGTTGCGCGGGGCGACCTCGCTGTTGTTGGAGATCCCGTTTTTCATCGTAGCCTACCGCTTTTTGTCCGGGTTGGAGAGCCTGCACGGCGTCTCCTTTGGGCCGATCGCCGACCTTGGGCGGCCGGACAACCTGCTGCATATAGCGGGGTTATCGCTGCACCTGCTGCCCATCATCATGACGGCGGTCAACCTCGTCTCCTGCGTGATTTTCACCAAAGGGAGCCTTCTAAAAACCAAGATCCAGTTGTACACCATGGCGGTGTTCTTCCTGTTTTTCCTGTATGAATCGCCCGCGGGATTGGTGTTCTATTGGACGCTTAATAATGTATTTTCCCTTGTCAAGACGATTTTTTACAAGCTGAAGCACGCAGATAAGGTGTTGGCAGCGTTGGCCTCGGCGGCGGGGGCGGCGATTCTCGTCTATGGCCTGTTCTTCTATCCGACGCGGACGGCGCGGCGGCTCCTGTTCTTTGCCGTACTTGGGCTCGCGCTGCAATTCCCGCTTGTGAGGCAGCTGTGGCAAAAGCGGGCGAAGAAGGAGCCCGCGAGGAAGATGAAGGAGGAAGCCGCGCCCAACGGCAAATTCTTTGCGCTGGGATGCGCGTTCCTGTCCTTGCTCTTGGGGGTGCTCATCCCCTCGGCCGTGCTATGGTCCTCGCCGCAGGAATTCATGGATGTGAATTACTTCTATAATCCGCTGTGGTACCTCGTCAAGTCGGGTCTGTTGGCAACGGGCATGTTTTCGCTCTGGTTGGGCATTTTCTATTGGCTGGCCAAGCCGCGCGCCAAAGTCTTATTCGAACGGGGCGTGTGGCTCGCCGGTGGGCTGGCACTTGTGAACTATATGTGCTTCGGGAACAACTTGGGCATCCTGTCCGCGGCGCTGCAATACGAACGCGGGGTGGGCTATACGCTGCTGCAGCAGGCGGTGAACCTGGGTGTACTGCTGGCCGCGGGGGGGCTCTTATACACCGTGGTGTCCCGCTGGCGCAAATTCGCGTCGCGGGCGCTGGCGCTCGGGGTGGCGGCGGTATTATGCATGTCGGTGATCAACATCGCGGGCATCGTGGGGCCGATCCGCAAGACGCGCGCGCAGGCGCAGGCGGGTGTGGACGAAGCGCCGCATTTCACGCTCAGCAAGACGGGCAAGAATGTGATCGTCCTGATGCTGGACCGCGGTATGAACGCCTATATCCCCTATATCTTCGGCGAAAAGCCGGAGCTGCGGGAGAAATTTTCTGGCTTTGTGTACTATTCCAATACGCTCTCCTACGGCGGGAGCACAAACTTCGGCTCGCCCAGCATCTTCGGTGGGTATGAATACACGCCGGCCAAGATGAATGCGCGCGGCGAGGAACCGCTTGTACACAAGCATAACGAAGCGCTCAAGATGATGCCGACACTCTTCCGGCGGGCGGATTATGATGTGACGGTATTTGACCCGGTCTACGCAAATTACCAGTGGATCCCCGATCTGTCCATTTATGACGATGACCCGTCCATCCACGCCTATATCACCAAGGGCAAGTTCACGGATGTTTCGGTCAAAAAGCAGTTGATTGCCCAGAATATGCGCAATTTCTTCTGTTACAGCATCTTCAAAACGGCGCCGCTCTGCGTGCAGCCCTCGCTGTACGATCACGGACGGTATAACGAACAGCAAGGCGCGTCGCAGACGGCAGTGTACGGCGAGCAGACGATTTTGAGCTATAACACGGCGGAGGGGTTGTCCGCCTCGTTTATGGAGCCGTACAATGTACTGTGCAGTCTGCCCGCTATCACCAAGATTTCGGAAGATGCGCCGAGCGCCTTTCTGATGATGGCCAACGACACGACGCACGAACCGATGCTCTTACAGGAACCGGATTATGTGCCGCGGGCGCAGGTGGACAACACGGATTATGAACAACAGGCCGGGAGCGGGCGCTTTATTGTGAATGGCCGCCGGATGCGGATGGTCAACGCCAATCAGCTGGCGCACTATCAGATTAACATGGCGGCGATGCTCCAGCTTGCAAACTGGTTCGACTATATGCGCGAAAACGGCGTGTACGACAATACGCGTATCATCCTCGTGTCCGACCACGGACGGGCACTCAATCAGTTTGACGAGCTCAAGCACGAGAACGGGCTGGATGCCGAGGCATTTTATCCGCTGCTCATGGTCAAGGACTTCGGGGCCGATGGCTTTGCGACCTCAGAGGAATTCATGACCACAGCGGATGTCCCTACGATGGCCATGCAGGATCTTGTGGATTCACCGGTCAACCCGTTCACGGGCAAGGCGGTGAACAGTGATGAAAAATACGCGCATGCACCGCTCATTATCGATTCTGGGCAGTGGGATACCTCTAAGAACAACGGGAACACCTTCCTGCCGGGCGATTGGTACCGTGTCCACGGGAGCATCTGGAATAAGGACAACTGGGAGCTCGTCGCGGAGGACGCTGTCCTCACGATCGAGGAATAAGCAAATGAAATGAGGGAGGAACAGTGAGCTATACCGTAGACAACGCGATTCTTATGGCGGCGGGTGCATCCAGTCGGTTTGCACCGCTCTCCTACGAAATGCCAAAGGCGCTCATCCCGGTGAAGGGGGAACGCCTGATTGAACGGCAGATTCGCCAGCTGCGCGACGCGGGCATCCGGCAGGTGGTGCTGGTCGTGGGATATCAAAAGGAGCGGTTCTCCTATCTGAAGGACAAATTCGGCGTCACGATCGTGGAAAACCCGGAATACCATGTCCGCAACAACCATTCAAGCATCTTTGCGGCGCGGGATTACCTCGGCAATTCCTACATCTGCTCTTCGGATAACTATTTTACGAAGAATCCGTTTGAGACGCAGGTGGACGATGCCTATTACGCGGCGCTCTATGCCGATGGAAAGACGGCGGAATGGTGTATGCAGGAGGGTGCGGACGGATATGTGTCCCGTGTACAGGTCGGCGGAGAACACGCCTGGTATATGCTGGGACATGTCTTTTGGAATGAGACATTCAGCCGCCGTTTTTTGGACATCTTGCGGGCGGAATATGACCTTCCGCAGACGCGGGATCTGCTGTGGGAAGGCATCTATGCCCGGCACCTGGACGAATTGAAGCTTCGGATCCGCCGGTATGACCCGGATTTCATCTTTGAGTTCGACAGCTTGGACGAGCTGCGCGTGTTTGACCAAAGCTATATGGAAAACACGCGGTCCGAGATCCTGCGGCATATCGCTGGAGAGCTCCACTGTTCGGAGAGTGAACTGAGTCATTTTGAGGCGTTGCGCGCCCCGGGAGAGGCTGAAGCCATGGGTTTCCGCTTCTTCTACAGTGGGGAAGCGTATCGATACCACTACCAAACGAAAACATGGGGAAAGGAAACGAAACAATGACAGAATTGGAACGGGACAAACAGGCGGCACAGGCGCTTTTGCAAAAGGTGCTTGGCCGGACGGATGCGGCAGAATTCACGCGCATGGGCGGGCTTACTAACCGCACTTATCACGCAGTCTTTCGGGACGGCGCGGAATATGTGGTGCGCATCCCGGGCGAGGGGACGGAGGAAATGATCTCCCGCCGGGACGAAGAGGTGAGCACGCGGCTCGCCTGCAAGCTCGGCATCGACGCAGACTTGCTCTATTTCGGAGAGGACGGCGCCAAGGTGACGGTCTATATCCCGGGGGCAGGGACCATGTCGGCTCCGGCGATGCGGGAACTGCGGCATATCCGGGAAGCAGCCGACATCCTGCGTCGCCTGCACCGCTCGGGCGAGGACACGGGCATCCCCTTCGAGGTCTTTTCAATGGCGGCAAGCTATGAAAAGATCATCGCAGAAAAGCAGGTCCCGATGTTTGCCGACTATGCGGCGGTCAAGGCAGAGGTCATGGCCGTCAAACGGCAAATCGATGCGGCCTGTGACATCACGCCGGTCCCCTGCCACAACGATGTGCTGTGCGAAAACTGGGTCGTCTCGGCGGCGGGGAAGATGTACCTCATCGACTGGGAATACGCCGGCATGAACGACGGCATCTGGGATGTGGCGGACCTGTCTATCGAGGCTGTCTATGACCACACGCTGGACGAGGCGCTGCTGCGGGCATATCTTGGCCGCGAGCCGGAAACGATGGATTGGAAGCACTTCCTGGCGAATAAGCTGTATGTCGACTACCTGTGGACGCTGTGGGCCAAGGCGCGGGTGCCCTATGATGGGCAGCCGATGGAGGACTGGGCGGCGGAGCGCTATGCACGGCTGAAGGAAAACCTGCTGGAATTCCAGCAGATCTGAGGAAAGAGAGGGAAAAGTATGTTTAGTGGGATCATTGCCGGCGTCGCCTGGGCGCTGGAAACGGTAATCTTGGGCATCGCCCTGTCGATGACGCCCTTTGTCTCGACGGAGCAGGCCATCTTTTTGGCACCGTTTGTCAGCACCTTTATTCACGACGCCTTTTCCGCCATCTGGGCGGCGATCTATAACGGCGCGCGTGGGAACCTGAAAAAGGTGTGGCACGCGGCCTTTGGCACCAAGGGCGGCAAGTTTGTCATGCTGGCGGCCGTCATCGGTGGCCCGGTCGGGATGACGGGCTATGTCCTCGCCATCAACTATATGGGCGCCTCCATCGGCGCGGTCGCCAGTGCGATTTTCCCGGCGATCGGCGCGATTCTGGCCTATTTCTTCCTGAAGGAAAAGATGCAGTGGTATCGCTGGGTGTTCCTGTTCGCAACGCTGCTTGGTGTCTATGGGCTCAGCTACTCGCCCGAGGTGCAGGTAAAGGACTTCTGGCTCGGGATCATCGGCGCGCTCATGTGCGCCTTTGGCTGGGGCGTCGAAGCGGTCATTTTGGCCAAATGCATGCAGGATCCGGAGGTCAAGGACGAATACGCACTGCAGATCCGGCAGACGACCTCGGCAATCGTATACGGTGTGGTGCTGCTGCCCATCCTGCGCGGGTGGGGGTTTACGATCAGCCTCTTTTCCGGGACGGGCTGGCTGCTGCCCGTGATCGCGCTGGCGGCGTTCTTTGCGACATTGTCCTACCTGTGCTATTATAAGGCGATCTCGCAGATAGGCGCGTCCAAGGCGATGGCACTCAATGTTACCTATGCGGCTTGGGCGATCGTGTTCACCGTGCTCATCCTTGGGGATACGAGTGTGCTGACGCCGCAGACCATCCTCTACAGCCTCGTGGTACTCGTCTTCGGCGTCCTCGCGGCGGCGGATTTCAAGGAACTGTTTTCCAAAAAGAAGTCCTCCTGACGCGGCGGGCTTGCAAAACAGATGCGGACAGGCTCTGCCGGACATCCCGGCAGAGCCTTTTTGGTTCGCGTGGATGGCCGCAAAATGCCGCTCTGCGGTAGGAAGGGAAAATTTGCTTTGTGGTCGCGGGGCGGCTGTGTTACAATAGGGAAAAATGAGAAAGTGACGGAGAAGATTGATGCGATATTCGGCAAAGCAGGTGGATTCGCCGCTGGGGCGGCTGCTACTCGTGGCGCAGGACGAGGGCCTGTGCGGTATCTGGATGGAAGGGCAAAAATATTTCGCACCGGGCATCCGGGAAGGTGACCTCGATTGGGAGGACACGGCGCCGCTGCGGGCGGCGCGGCACTGGCTCGCGGCTTATTTTGCGGGGGAGCGCCCGGATGTGGCGGAACTTCCTCTGATGCCCGTGGGCAGCAATTTCCGGCAGACCGTCTGGGCGGAGCTCTGCCGTATTCCTTATGGGCAGGTGGTGACCTATGGGCAGATCGCGGACAGGGTCGCGCATACGCTGGGGCGGGAGACGATGTCGGCGCAGGCTGTCGGCGGCGCGGTCGGGCACAACCCGTTTTCGATCGTGATCCCCTGCCATCGCGTCGTGGGGTCGGACGGGAACCTCACCGGCTATGCCGGCGGCATCCAAAAGAAATTGTGGCTTTTGGAACACGAGGGCGTTGACCTGCGCACGCTGCACCTACCAACCCACGGCACGGCGCTCTAAGAATTTTGTGGGGGGGGGGGACAAGCACTTGACTTGGAGTCCGCTGTATATTGAGGACTGATCTCACAAAAGGAGAGAGCAACGTGATCATTGCGGAAGTAAGCAAGCGCTATGGCCTTTCGGCGGATACGCTTCGCTATTATGAACGGATTGGGCTGATCCCGCCTGTCAACCGCATGAACAGCGGCATCCGGGACTATACGGAGGAGGACTGCCGCTGGGTGAAATTCGCCAAATGCATGCGCAGCGCCGGGCTGCAGATCGAGGTGCTCATCGAATATGTCACGCTGTTTCAGCAGGGCGACCGGACGCGGGAATGCCGCAAGCAGCTGCTCATCGAGCAGCACGACAAGCTCCAGGTACAGATTGAGGAGATGCAGCAGACGCTGGATCGCCTGGACAAGAAGATCGCGCGCTATGAGCAGCGCGTGGTGCAGGTGGAAAGCGGACTCAAGCGGTAACAAAAAGGCAGGCGCGCCGCCGCACCTGCCTTTTTTGACGGGAGGAAACGCCGCAAAAATGGGAAGCTGTTTTTCGCCCGCCGGGTGTGGTATACTATGCATAGAAAAAAAGAAGGGGAGAAGCGTTTGTATGGAATTTGCGGAACTGGTGACGCGCCGCCGGAGCGCGCGGGCATATGCGCCCCGGGCGCTGGAGGCGGAAAAGCTGGCGGCGATCCTGCGGGCGGGGACCTATGCGCCGAGCGGCGGCAACAACCAAAGCTGCCACTTTCTGGTGATCTCGGACCGGGCGCTGATTTGCGACCTCGTGCGCATCGCCGAGGACATTTTTGCGCAGATGCAGATCCTGGAGGGCATGTATCCGAGCCTTGCAAACACCATCCGGCGGGCGCAGAAGGGGCGGTTTGACTTTACCTACGGCGCGCCGGTGCTGGTCATCGTCGCGAACAAAGCGGGGTATGGCAACGCTATGGCGGACAGCGCGATGGCGCTGGAAAACATGTTCCTACAGGCGGCGGACTTGGGCGTGGCGTCCTGCTATATCAACCAGTTCCACTGGCTGGCGGAGGATGCGGCGATCGTGCGCGCGCTCCGATCGATCGGGCTGGCAGAGGACGAGACGGTCTGCGCAGGCGGCGTGTTCGGCTATTCCGATCAGAAATTGCCCCCGCTCAAACGCTTTGGCAATATCATCACCTATGTTGGGCAGGAGAGAGAAAAACTATGAGATTCAGCGTCATGGGCTGCGGCCGTTGGGGGTCGTTTATCGCGTGGTATTTGCATAAGATTGGGCACGAGGTCTGCGTGTGGGGTCGGGAGGGCTCCCCCAACCTGCGCGCGCTCCGCGAGGGGCATATGGGAGAATTCCCCTTTCCGGCAGACATTCGCCTGACCGAGGACGCAGCGGAGGCAGTGCGGTTCGGCGAGGTGATCGCCATCTCCATTAGCTCGCAGCATCTGCGCGAATTTATGGGCGGCGAGGCCTTCCATGGCGTGAAAAAGCCGGTCGTGCTCTGTATGAAGGGTATCGAGGAAGAGACAGGCTGTCGCCTGAGTGAGATCGCGACAGAGGTCGTCGGCCGAGACAATGTCGCCGTATGGCTGGGGCCGGGGCATGTGCAATACTTTTTGGCGGGCATTCCAAACTGTATGGTAATCGATGCCTATGACGACGCCCTAAAGCGCACGCTCATCGAGTCGCTGCGCGGTAACCTGATCCGCTTCTATTACGGCACGGATATGATCGGCAACGAGATTGGCGCGGCGGCCAAGAATGTCATCGGCATCGCCGCCGGTATGTTGGATGGCGTGGATAACACGAGCCTCAAGGGGGCGCTCATGTCGCGCGGTGCGCGGGAGGTTTCTAAGCTCATCGAGAACCTGGGCGGCAACCCTATGTCAGCCTATGGCCTGGCGCACCTCGGCGATTATGAGGCGACCGTCTTTTCTAAATATAGCCGCAATCGGATGTTCGGCGAAAAATTTGTGCGCGGGGAATCGATGCAGGGGCTGGCGGAAGGTGTGAGCACCTCGCAGGCGATGCAGCTGCTGGCTAAGCGGTCGGATACGGACATCCCGATCTGCACGGCGGTCTACCGCATGCTGTACGAGAATGTCTCGCCCGAGGATGCGCTGGAGCAACTCTTCCTGCGCGGGCTGAAAAAGGAATTTTGAGAAATCAAAAAGGAGAGGCGAAGCCCCCTGCTGGTAAGACAGTAAAATCAAATTTCTTGGAACAGGCATGATTTCGGTCATGCCTGTTCCGCTTTTAGCAGTTCATCCACGGGAATATAGCCCACAAGGTCGTACTCGATATGTACCTTC
>CAKTFI010000030.1 GCA_934555865.1 uncultured Christensenellaceae bacterium
ACCGGCGCTGCTGCAGGCCGCGGCTTGCCGCATTCGGCACAGAACTTGCCGGTGTTGACCGCACCGCAGCTGCAAGTCCAGCTATTCTGCTCCGGCCGGGGTGCGCCACATTCCGCACAGAACCTGCCGGTGTTGACCGCGCCGCAGGAACAGGTCCATCCGTTTTGCGGAGCCGCCGGGGTAGCCGGGGCCTGCGGCGCCTGTTGTGCCTGCTGCGCCTGCCCCATCTGGAAGAGCTGCTGCGCATTGAAGCCGCCACTCTGCTGTGCCATGCCCATCCCCATGAAGCCCATCATTGCGCCGTTGGGATTGGCCGCCGCCGCGCGCATCGCATCGCTCTGCGCGCCGACCAAGGTCGCCGCTGCCATGTTCGGGTTGCGCATCACGGCGTTCTTTTGCAGTTCCTTAATCATCTGCTCATCTTCCTTCGGCGCCGTGACAGAGTTCACGCCAAAGGAGGCAACGCAAAGCCCACGCAACTCGCCCCACTTTTTGGAGAGCACTTCATTGAGTGCGTCCGCAATCTCCTGCGTGTGGCCGGGCAGAGCACTGTAACGAATGCCCATCTCCGAGATCTTGGCAAACGCCGGCTGCAGGGCCGTCATCAGCTCGCTCTTTAGCATGCTATCGATCTGGCTGCGGTCATAGGCCTCCTCGACATTGCCGCACACATTCGTGTAGAACAGCATGGGATCCTGAATCTTATAGGAATACTCGCCGTTGCAACGGATGGCGATGTCCACATCCAGACCGATGTTCTTATCGACTACACGGAAGGGAACGGGATTGGGCGTACCATATTTGTTACCGACAATCTCCTTGGTATTGAAGTAATACACGCGCTGATCCTTGGCCGCGTCTCCACCAAAGGTGAATCTCTTGCCGATCAGCTTAAAGGTATTGAGGATCCCTTTACCGAGGCCTCCGTAGAAGATGCTCGGCTCCGTTGAAGTATCGTAGACAAATTCACCCGGCTCTGCGCAGAGCTCCACGACCTTGCCTTGTTCGACGATCATCATGCACTGCCCTTCGTTAACGGCGACAATCGACCCGTTAGAAATGATGTTTTCCTCGCCCCGTGTGTTGGAGCTGCGGCGGCTCACCCGCTTTTGCCCCTTCACCACCAGAGTGTTAACGTCCAGCGCTTCGCTGTAGAAGTAATCACGCCACTGATCGGCCAGCGCGCCTGCTGCCGCCCCAATGCCTGCTCTTAACAATCCCATAACCTACCTCCTATCGCAATCCCGGTCGTGCGGGATCTTTGTGAAGTCTCTTTCTTTACTTTACCATAGAATGGCTCGTTTGCCAACCGGCTTAGAAGCTCCCACCTCCGCCGCCGTGCGATGAACCGCTGCTACTCGTATGCGTACTGCTCCCGCCTCCGCCACCGCCACTGCTACCGGAATTGTTATCACGCTCGATTCGCCGGCTCGTCGTGTGGCTGTACAAGTAGATGTCCGCGCTGTTCGTCAGCGCAAAGCTGCCCGGGCGGATATAATCCTGTGCCTGATTCTTGGGGCGCGCCGTCTTCATCCGCCGCCGCATGCCACCAACGATCAAGAAAGCGATGAGCGCCGCCACCGCTTCCGCGATGAGCACCGCCGTCCAGTTGATGTGTCGCCACCAGCGCGCCAAATCACCTTTAAAGCCCGCTTCGCGCAACGCCGGACCGGCACTGCCATTATAGTAATCGTACAGCTCTTCATCCACTTCCATGAGGAAATTGTCAAACGCCTTTTGGTAATCCTTCGATTTTAACCCAGCAGCGACGACCTTGCCAATCCGTTGGATATCCGCATCGGTAAAGGCATGGATGGCGTTCCCAGCAGTGGAGATCCACCAATTGCGTCCGCCCATATCCACAAGCAGCAACAACCCATCCGTCGCATAGCCGTTGTAATCATAGTAGTCGTCGGCATAAGCCATAGTCGACTTGCTCTCTGTGCCGTTTACCGTCAGGATGACCACATCCTGCCCATAGGCCGCGCGGAGCTTTTCGATCTTTGCCTGCAAGGCTTCCTTGGCAGTGCTGTCCAGCAGCCCCGCTTCATCGATCAAAAACACCGTCGCCGTGCCGGCCGGCGTGTGTGCATCGTCTCCCGCGTTTTTTGAGAAAGTGAATGACACGCTGTCATAGAACGCATCAAAGGCCCCGGTGTAATCGCTATCCGAAAGGTAAGCTGCAACCTCGTCACCGATGGCATCAATCTGTTCATCCGAAAATAGGTCGATGCAATCGCCCGCGGTGGAGATCCACCATTCGCGTTCACCCATATCGGTGAGCAGCAGGATGCCATCCTCCGCATAGCCGTGCTCGTCATAGTAATCATCGGCATAGGCCATAGCCGACTTGCCGCTGGTGCTTTCCGTCGTCAGGACGACGGCATCTTTGCCATATTTTTCGGCCAATGCTGCCAATTTCTGCTGCAATTCCGCCGTTTCGGCGTCGGTCAGAAGGTCTGCATCGTCCACAACATAACTCTTACCCGCCTGCGGTGCGATAACGATCGGCTCGCTAGCTTCCGGATCGGGTTCATCTGTGCCCACCGTCCCAGCGCTCTGCGCCGCCAGATCTTTTAAGAAATCCATGCACCCCTCGTACAGCGGCGCCAAGCTTTCGCCATCAGCATTCGAGAGGCGGTCGATCCCCGCCTGCAGCATTTCGGTGATTCTAGCTTCGTCCAGCAGTTCCTCTGCCCCTGCACCCGCATGCGCATAGATCTGATCCTGCTCAATTGAAAGCAGCGTCGCCACATACGGTTTTCCCGCCTGCGACAGCTGCACATAGGCGGGCTGCACCGTAAAATAGGCGTCCTCACCGCCGAGCTCTACCGAGGTTTCCGTAAAAATGCTGAATATGATGCCCGTGTCAGCATAAAGCTGCTGCATTTCCGTCTGTAGGAACTGTACATCCGCTGCCTCAAAGCATTGTGCGTTGTCCTGCACCACATACGGTTCCCCTTCTGCTCGGACGCCCCAAAGCGGCAGGAAGCAGAGCAGCACCGCCAACATTCCTGCAAATAATTTCCGTCTCATCCTTTCCTCCTTACAGCAAGGTAGCAATCAAGCCCAGCACCAGACCAATCCCGGCAAACAGGCCTCCTGCCCATGCCCAATATCGGCCCTTGGAAACGGGGAGTTCTCCCACGAATTTTCCGGTTTGTCCATTCATGGCGAACATGTAATTCTTGCCCTGATATACCGTGTTCACGACCCAGACGGGCAGCAGCGCATAGCGCACCTTGCCATTTTGGAACTGCACTGCCGTGTTATGTGGAATGACGCTTGCATACCCCGCCGTCGTGGACAGGAATGCAGACCGCGTACTGTTTTCAATGCGTTCATTGGCCCGCGGCTCGCTGGCCTTGGCGTCCACATCGTATTTGTCTGCGAGATATCCCGAAAGGTATGCCGCGTTAAAGTCAATCGCTTCCTGGTAATCGTAGGGTTCGATTGCCTCCATATAGCTGTTATCCATCTTCTGCGACCCATCAACCGGTACGCGCTCAAAGCTCATATCGCCCGACCGCAGCAGCCGGTAGTGATCCGTACGCGTATACTCGTAATCCCGATCGCTCCAGGTAAAGACCTGCGTCGCGTCGTACTGCATGTTAGCGTGGCTGTCACAGTCGAACAGCCAAAACGGTACATATATGCCGGTAATCTCCTTGATGCGGGTCTGTTCGCGGAAATCCTTGGGAAGCAGCTTTTTACCGGCATAGAATTTTTCAAATTCCTTCTTTGCCCGCACCCCATCCACCTTAAAGGGGATAAGCAAATCCGGCCGGAACACGCCACGCAGTCGATCCTGCAAAATTGTGTTATTGCCGCAATATGGGCAGGCCGTGGCTGCCGTATTGGCATCTGCAATAATCTCCCCGCCGCAAGAGGGGCAGGTATAGAGGTTCATGGTGCCTTCATCTTCCCATTCCTCGTGTCCGGCGCCATAGTCCTCCCAACCAAAGTTGCTTGTCGTGTTCCCCTCCTGCGAGGCCTCGGTGTACTGCTTTGCCGCTTCGATGTCAAAGCTGTTTCCGCAGGAAGCGCACTGCATATTTTGCGTCCCACTGGAAAACGCCAGCGGCGCGCCACAGCAGGGACATTTGTATTCGGTAACGCTCATGTTCTTCTCCTTTCTCATATATAGACAGTATACTGCAAAAATCGATCGGTTTGCAACAAATTCTCCGGGAAATTTCCGCGTTTCCGCCATTTTCCCAACTATCTTCGATTTTCGGATCTCTCACCGCGGTTGCCGCCGTGTTCCCTGCGCAAAAAGATGGGGCGCATCCCTGAAAACCGGACATTTTCCCGGGGGGTATTTCGGTAGGCAAAAAAAAGCGCGGATGCCAATGCCTCCGCGCCCAAACGGCGATTTCTCGCCGCGTTTATTTTTCCCGTGCCAAGGCCGAAAAAGAAGGCCTATCGTGCTTACGCCTCTTCGCCGGTCAGCCACTTCTTCGCGTCGTAGATGTCCGGATATACATCGTACAGCCCTTCATAGATCTTTTCAAAAATGGGCTTCAGCTTTGCGTATTTCGCGACATTTTCCGGATTCGGCCGCGTCACCGCCGCGATTTCCAGATACTTTTCCAGAGCCGTCGCCTCGTCCGGATAGATCCCCATCGCGATCCCGCCCAGGATCGCGCCGCCGATCGTCGCCGCCTCCTCCATATACTTGGGCGCACGAATCTCTACATTCATAATATCCGCAAAGATCTGCCGCGTGATCTCGCCCTTGCCGAGCCCACCGACGATGACCACGCTTTTCACATCCAGCCCCTGCGCACGCACACCGTCCATGATGACGCCGATGTTCAACCCGATGCCCTCGATGACGCTGCGCAGAATATCCTCGCGCTTGGTCGTGAGCGAAATACCCACAAAACTGCCCTGCGCCTTGCCGTTGTTGCGCGGGTCGCGTTCACCCGCCAAGTACGGATGGAACATCACGCCGTTGCTGCCGACCGGCGCTGAGGCAATCTCCCGGTTGATGATCGTATAGACATCCTCGCCCGTCCGCGCTGCCTCCTGCTGTTCCGCCTTGCAGATCTGGTTCTTCAGCCAGCTGAAGGAGGTGCCGGAGGAAGCTGTGAGGCCGCCGATGCAGCGCACCTTGTCGCCCTTTTGCACCAGCGCCAAAATGCCCGCCGAGGTGCCGCCGTTCATATAGGCGTCACCCGGGTGGATTAGCCCCGCGCCGATCATGGAGCATTCCGTGTCACCGGAGCCGATCACCAGCTTGGTGCCCGCCGCCAGGCCGCATTCCGCCGCGTACTTTTCCGGGATCTCGCCCACGATGTCCGTCCGCTTATGGATCTTGGGCATCATATCGCGCGTCACGCCGACATAACGCATGAGCTCCTCGCTCCAGTCGGTGTGATCCGGCGTCATCATCGTCGTGTTGCCGGCCGGCGCATATTCCGTCGCCGCATAGCCTGTCATCTTATAAATGATATAGTCCTGCGCCGCCGGAAAGATCTTGGCCGTCTTGGCGAAGATCTCCGGTCTGTTCTTTTTCATCCAGTAGATCTTAGGGAGTGTCTCGTTTGCGCCGATCTTTCCATCCGAATTACAGAGCAGCAATTCCCGCGGGATCATCGCCTCCAATTCCGCACATTCCTCCACCGCGCGCACATCCTGCCAGATATATGCGTTGTTTAGCACATTGCCGTCGGCGTCCACACACAGGCAGTTCGGGTATGTGCCGTCAAACGCCACGCAGAGGATGTCCCGCACATCGATGTCCCGCGTGAGCTCCTTGGTGCTGCGACAGAAAGCCTTCCACCAATCCTCCGGATCCTGCTCTACCCCGCCGTTCGGCAGGGTATGCGAGGGATAGCCCGTCGTCCGCGTGCCGACGAATTTCCCGTCGGTCGTAAAAAGCGACGCCTTGTCGCCGCTCGTGCCAAAATCGTGCGCCAAAATGTACTTTGTGTTCATGCTCTTCTCTTTTCTTATCTCTGCTGTTTTGCGGCAGTTTGCCGCACCTTCAGTATATCACAAAAATTTATTTCCGCCAAATTCCGCGCGCTGTCCAGGTAAGCAAAAACCGGCCCCGCAGGACCGGCTTCCCTATTGCATATTACGGTTCTTCCTTTTCGGCGACAAAGAGTTCACCGTTGCTCCGTTCGTACTGTTCAATGCAATTGCGAATCAAAATCAGGATCTGACTGTTTGCCGAACGCCCTTCATAATCGGCCACAATGTGCAGTTTGTTCAGCATTTCCTCGTCAATGCGGATAGATAAATTTTTGATCGCCACCTTCTACCCCCGCCCTAGCTAGGCTCGATATATGATCTATTATATAATCGCCCTATCAAAAAAGCTAATTTTTGGATGCAGTACGCAGTCAAAATATATCCAATTTTCTTACTTTTCGCGTGAATTGTGGGAAAATAGGGAGGGTTTTATCTATCCCCCACAGAAAAGAGGCATTATGAAACACAAAATCGAACAGAACAACGAACGAGAAGCACCCGTCGAGTATCAAAAAATGTATTACACGCTGATGGCGGCGATCTCGGAGGCCATGGAGCTCCTCACCCGCGCCCAACAGCAATGTGAGGAGTGGTATGTAAATGCCGGCACAGAGGGGCAGCCTCCCACCCGCTAGAAAAAGGGGCGGTGGAAAATTCCGCCGCCCCCATGCATCCATGCAATTACTTACTCGATAAACATCGCATCGCCGAAGCTGAAGAAGTGATACTTTTCCCGCACCGCTTCCCGGTACAGCTCCAGCACCTTTTCCCGCCCCACGAGCGACGCCACCAACATGATAAGTGTGCTTTCCGGCAGGTGGAAATTCGTGATGAGTGCGTCCACGCATTTCATCGTATATCCCGGATAGATGAAAATATCCGTTTCGCCGCTCTTTGCCTCCACCGTGCCGTCCGGCCGCGCCACACTTTCCAGCGTGCGCACCGAGGTCGTCCCGACCGCGATGATGCGGCCGCCCGCCGCGCGCACGGCGTTGATGCGCTGCGCCGATTCCGGGGACACGCTGTAATACTCGCTGTGCATCTTGTGCGTGGTCACGTCCTCCACCTTGACCGGGCGGAAGGTCCCAAGCCCCACATGCAAAAGCACCGGGATGATCTCCACCCCCTTGGCGCGGATCTTGTCCAGCAGCTCCTCCGTAAAGTGGAAGCCCGCCGTGGGCGCCGCCGCCGACCCGTTCACCTTGGCATAGACGGTCTGATACCGTTCCTTATCCGGATCCTCCTGATGGATATACGGCGGGAGCGGCGCCTTGCCATAGGTCTCCACAAAGTTTTCAAACACGCCGTCATAGAAGAAGCGCAGCACGGCGATGCCGTCCTCCTCCTTTTGCAGCACCTCGCAGGAAAAATCCGGCCCGAATTCGATGCGCGTGCCCTCATGCAAGCGCTTAGCCGGGCGCACCAACGCTTCCCAATCGTTCGCGTTCCGCCGCTTTAGGAGCAGGCACTCGATCTGCGCGCCGCTTTCCGCCTTCCGCCCCTTGAGGCGCACGGGTAGCACGCGCGTCTGATTGATAACCAAGGCGTCCCCGGGGTGCAGATAATCCAAAATGTCGCGGAAAATGCGGTGCGACACCTCCCCCGTCGCGCGGTCATATACCAGTAATCGCGAGGAATCCCGCGGTTCCACGGGCACCTGCGCAATCAGTTCCTCCGGTAACTCATAATAAAAATCACTTGTCTTCATCGTGTTGCTTGCCTTCCTCGGTTTCTTCAAAAAATTTGAGCTGCTGCGCCGCCTCTTCGCTCTGCGCATAGGGGAAGCCCAGATGCCGATAGGCCGCCTCCGTCGCGATGCGTCCGCGCGGCGTGCGCATCAAAAACCCGTTCTGCATCAAATAGGGCTCGTACACATCCTCGATCGTCGCAGCCTCCTCGCCGGTCGCCGCAGCCAGCGTATCCAGCCCTACCGGGCCGCCCTTGAAGATCCGGATCATGGCGGAGAGGACATGCCTGTCCACGCCGTCCAGCCCCAGCGCGTCCACCTCCAGCATGCGCAGCGCGTCGTCCGCCACCTGCCGTGTGATGACGCCGTCCGCCTGCACCTCCGCATAGTCGCGCACGCGCCGCAGCAGGCGGTTGGCGATCCGGGGCGTTCCCCGCGAACGGCGGGCGATCTCCCGCGCGCCCGACGGGTCGATCGCAATGCCCAAAATCGACGCCGAGCGATTGACGATGATCTCCAGATCCTCCGGCTGGTAGATCTCCAGGCGGTTGATGATGCCGAAGCGGTCGCGCAGCGGGTTGGTGAGCATGCCCGCCCGCGTCGTCGCCCCGATGAGCGTGAATTTCGGCAGGTCCACCCGCAGCGAACGCGCGCTCGGCCCCTTGCCGATGATGATGTCCAGCGCGTAGTCCTCCATCGCCGGATACAGCACCTCCTCCACGCTGGCGTTTAGGCGGTGGATCTCGTCGATAAACAGCACATCGCCCTCGTTCAGGTTGGTGAGCAGCGCCGCCAGGTCGCCCGGGTGCCCGATGGCCGGCCCGGAGGTGATGCGGATATTCACGCCCATCTCGTTGGCGATGATGTGCGAAAGCGTCGTCTTGCCAAGCCCCGGCGGGCCGTAGAGCAGGACATGGTCGAGCGCCTCGCCCCGCGCCTTGGCCGCCTCGATGAAGATGCGCATCTTTTCCTTCACCTTGCTCTGGCCGATGTATTCCTCCAGCGTCCGCGGACGCAGTCGTGTCTCTACAATTGATTCGTTTTCCTGCGAATAGCCGGATACTATCCGGCTTTCATAATTTTCTTCCATCTTTTTCTCCTCAACGGACATCCAGCCGCTTGAGCGCCAGCAAGATCAATTCCTCCGCCGTATCGGCGAGCGCCGCCACACTATGTACTGCGCTCACGGCCTCTGCCTTTTGATAGCCCAGGCTCACAAGCGCCTCCGCCGCCTCCTGCTGCGCCGACGGCGCTTCCTCGCCGTCGCTGCCCCGGGCAAGCGCCTCCGAAGGGTCGAGCTTGTCCCGCAGCTCCATCAGGATGCGCTCCGCCGTCTTTTTGCCGATCCCGTTCGCCTTGGTGAACGCGCCGCTGTCCCCGGCAAAGATCGCCCGCGCGACCTCAGGCGGCTGCATCAGCGAAAGGATAGAAAGCCCCGCCTTGGGCCCGACGCCGGATACGCCGATCAGCCGTTCAAACATCAGCCGCCCTTCCTCGCTCTCAAATCCATAGAGCGAAAGCTCGTCCTCCCGCACGATGAGATGCGTGTACAGCTTGACGCGCTCTCCCACCGGAGCGGACTGCAAAAACCGCTTCGGCGCGAAAATGCGGTACCCGACCCCGCCGCATTCGACCACGGCCGCCGTGTCCGTCACGGCCGCCAAAATTCCTTGAAAATATGCATACATCCGCTTTATTCACCTCTAATACTTCCGCGTGTTCCGGTAATTGATCGTCTGCGCATGGCAAATCGCCACCGCCACCGCGTCCGCCGCGTCGTCCGGCTTGGGGATGTCGGGCAGGTTCAAAATGGTCTTGACCATCAACTGCACCTGTCGTTTTTCTGCACGCCCATAGCCTGTCACCGCCTGCTTAACCTGCAGAGGCGTGTATTCGAAGATCTTGCGATTCTGCCGGTACGCCGCCATGACACACACGCCGCGCGCCTGCGCCACATCGATCGCCGTTTTGGCGTTGTTATAAAAAAACAATTCCTCAAACGCCACCTCGTCCGGCGTGAAGCGCTCCATCAGTTTGCCCATGCTCTCGAACAAAATGTCCAGCCGTTCCGGCACCCACATCTTCGCCGGCGTATAGATCGCGCCGTAGTCGATGAGCTTCATGGCAAAGCCATTATATTCGATGACGCCATACCCGACGATGGCAATGCCCGGGTCAATTCCTAAAATGATCAAGTTGCCCTACCCTATTATACAATACTTTTTGTATAAACTATATCGATTTCCTGAATTTCTGTCAATTGCTGTTTGCCTGCCCGGCTCTGCGGGGTATCTTAAGAGTAAGAATGTTTTTAGGAGGCAACCATGACCGAATTTATCCAGGCTATCGCCACATTTACCGCAGGCACCAGCCTCGCCGTCTATGCATTTATCTTCCTTGGGAAAATCATCGAGGTCACACTGGGGACACTCTCCACCGTGCTCATCAACAAGGGCATCCGCCTGCCGGGCATCCTGGTCGGCATCGTCGAATATGTCCTCTGGCTGCTCATCACCACTTCCGTTATGATCGGATACAAGGACGACCCCATCAAGATCGTCTTTCTCGTATCCGCTTCGGCCATCGGCAAATACCTGGGCATGCTGCTCGATGAAAAGCTGGCCTTCGGTCTGTGCTCCATCTCCGTCTTCCTCCCATCTGGGGAGGAGTCGATGGCGCTCGCCAACTTCCTGCGCGATCAGGGCTTCGGCCTGACCATTCTCGACGGGCACGGCATGGATGACAGCAAGAAGTATGTCCTGTTGCTCACGCTCAAGCGCAAGCGTTCCAAGGAAGCGGTCCAACTCATCCACGGCTTTACGGACAACGCCGTCATCACCGTGTCACAAGTTTCTTCCTTCATTGGCGGATATCTCAACAAGGGCACTTCCAAATATCCCTCCTTCCTGGAAAACCGGAACAAATAAGACGGCCTCTGCCGTCTTTTTTTGCGTTTTTCCGCGCAAAGTGGTTGACTGTCCCCGGGGAATGTGTTGTAATTAGATAATACCTATATCCCTGTATGTTCGAGGTGAGCGCGTTTGTTCGCCCCTCAAAACGACTTATTTTGAATAAAGGAGTGTTTCCCGTATGGCTTACTTTTATGAAGAACCGTCGCATACCTTTGGCGAGTATCTGCTGATCCCGGGCTATTCTTCCGAGCACTGCATCCCCTCCAATGTCAGCCTCAAGACGCCGCTTGTCAAATTCCGCAAGGGGCAGGAGGAAGCGCCGCTCTCGCTCAACATCCCGCTGACCTCTGCGGTCATGCAGGCCGTTTCGGACGATAAGATGGCCATCGCCCTGGCCAAGGAGGGCGGCCTTTCGTTCATCTTCGTTTCGCAGCCCATCGAAGAACAAGCCAAGATGGTCGCGCGCGCCAAGAGCTATAAAGCGGGGTTTGTCGTAAGCGATTCCAACCTGCGCCCGACGGACACACTGGCCGATGTGCTGGCGCTCAAGCAGAAGCTCGGGCATTCCACGATGGCGGTCACGGCCGACGGCACGCCGACCGGCAAACTCCTGGGTCTGGTCACCAGCCGCGACTACCGCGTTTCGCGGATGGAGCCCTCCGCCAAGGTGGTGGATTTCATGACGCCGTTTGAAAAGCTCATCTGCGCGCATGAGAGCACCTCCCTCAAGGAAGCCAATGACATCATCTGGGACCACAAGCTCAACGCCCTGCCGCTCATCGACGACAACCAGAACCTCAAATACTTCGTGTTCCGCAAGGACTATGACAGCCATAAGGCCAACGCGCTCGAGCTGCTGGACAGCTCCAAACGCTATATGGTCGGTGCGGGCGTCAATACGCGCGACTATGAGGAGCGCATCCCCGCCCTGATCGAAGCGGGCGCAGACATCCTCTGCATCGACTCCTCCGAGGGCTATTCCGAATGGCAGCGCCGCGTGCTCCAATTCGTGCGCAAAAATTACGGCGATTCCGTCAAGATCGGCGCGGGCAATGTCGTCGACCGCGACGGCTTCCGCTTCCTGGCCGAAGCGGGCGCGGACTTTGTCAAGATCGGCATCGGCGGCGGCTCCATCTGCATCACGCGCGAGACGAAGGGCATCGGCCGCGGACAGGCCACGGCGGTTATCGAGGTCGCCAAGGAACGCGACAAGTATTTCCAGGAAACGGGCATCTATATCCCGCTCTGCTCGGACGGCGGCATCGTGCACGATTACCACATGACGCTGGCGCTGGCCATGGGCGCGGACTTCCTCATGCTCGGGCGGTATTTCTCCCGCTTTGACGAGAGCCCGACCAACCGCGTCGTCATCAATGGGCAGTACATGAAGGAATACTGGGGCGAAGGTTCCAACCGCGCGCGCAACTTCCAGCGCTATGACAACGGCGAGAACCAGAGCATGACCTTTGAAGAGGGCGTGGACTCCTATGTCCCCTATGCCGGGAGCCTCAAGGACAATGTCGGCCTCTCCACCAAGAAGATCATCTCCACCATGTGCAACATCGGGGCGGTCACCATCCCGGAATTGCAGCAGAATGCGCGCATCACGCTGGTCTCCTCGACGAGCATCGTCGAAGGCGGCGCACACGATGTCATCCTCAAGAACAGCTCGCAGATCAAATAAAGCATTTGGCTGCGAGAATTATGGTTATAAAGTGTCCTCTGCATTGCAGCAGAGGACATTTTTTATTATCTCAAAAAGGCTATTCGCCAAAAGTTATCTACAACCGCATAGATCGGTGTCATCGGAGGCAGCATTGCTGATCAACAGAACGAAGCCACTGGGCAGAGCCGTCAAGCAGGATTTGCAGCCGAAGATCGTTCGCACAAACCTACGCCTTGTTCACTAAAAGAGCCGTTCTGGATTTCCCTCTAAAAAATGCCTTTGCTGCGCAAATTGTTGCCTGCTTCTATTCAAGCATCCTGTTCTTCTGCCTCTCTCCCCTCTCTCCTCCCTCTGTGCCAGGCAGCCTGCCTTTCCGAAAAAGCAATGCCCTGCGCCTCGATATGGCTTTGTGCCAAAAGAATTGTACGAAAAAAAGATGCGGCTCCCCGCACCTTTTTGCTATCCAACGAACCGAGCAACTCAGTAGTTGATGATCTTGATCTTGCTCAAGAGCGGCAGCTCCATCGCCTTGCCCTGCAGCGCATAGACAAGCCCTAAAATTGCGAACACGGTAAGCACCAAACCGAACGCCGAATACAGAATCTGGATGATCACCGCCAAGCGCCACCAGATAAGCGTCAAAATCGCACTGACGATGCTGATCGCCACCGCACCGGCAAACCCCGCCAGCATAAGCACCAGCGACTGATTGGCATGGAACTTGCCAAAGCGCGACTCCGGCGCCGCCACAAGCGGCAGGAAGAAGAGGATCCCCAAATAGGAAAGCGCCGAAATCACCTTATTCTTCTGAATATCCTCCGGCGCAAACTGTTGTGTAATATCGTTCATGATGTTCCTCCCAACGGACAGATGCTTTTTCATCTATTATAAAAAAAAGGCCGGCCTTTCGCAATATCCTTTGCGCATTTTCCTGAAGACTTTTCGGGAATTTCCGCGTCCGCCCGGGAAATCCCCCTCATGCATCTGCGACAAAATGCGCGCACCTGTTTTCCACAAGGCACATGTCCAAACGGATCGCGGCTTTTCGCTTCCGGCTGGTTTCTGCCTGCATGGCATGTCCTTGCGCCATGCGCATACGGCTTTCCCTTCCGTCCGTTTTTCAACACATGCAACCTTCTTCTCCGCACCTTTTTCCCATACATGCGGCCAAACGAAGAGCCATCATGAAAAAAGAATGAAAAACCTTTCCCCCGCCTCTTTATATGTTGTATAGGTTTCGATACACCTGAGCAAAAATAGCCAAAAAGCTATTGTCTCTTCTTATCGTGCAAACTATTTTTTCTTTTCGCTTCTTTTCGCTTTCCCGGTCTTTTTAGGGCATAATAAAAGAACCTCTCCTTTCGGAGAGGCCCTTTGTTTTTCCCTTAGCGGTTAGGCAAGGTTCATC
>CAKTFI010000031.1 GCA_934555865.1 uncultured Christensenellaceae bacterium
CTTCCGGCAGGGTGGCGCGCACCTGCATATAGGCGTCCTGATAGTCGATGTCCAGCTTTTCCGCGTATTTTTGTATCTGCGCGAGCTTCGCACCCTCCTGATAGCCAAGCTTCAGGGAGACCTCGACGGTCTTTTCCTGCAAGGCCGCCTCGATGGCGGCCAGCAACTCCGCCAGTCCCTGCCCCGTCTTGGCGGAGACATAGCAGGAATTCGGCGCGACCTGCGCCGGAGGCTCCGCCAGCCGGTCTGCCTTGTTGAACACATGCAGCATCGGTTTGTCCTGCGCGCCCAGGCCGGACAGCACCTCGCGCACGACCTGCATCTGCCGGATGTGCTCGGGGTTGGCCGCGTCCGTCACATTGAGCAACAGGTCGGCGCGCGTGGCTTCCTCGAGCGTCGAGCGGAAGGCGCTCACGAGGTCGTGCGGCAGCTTGCTCACAAACCCGACCGTGTCGGTCAGCAGCACCTCCTTGCCGGAGGGCAGAGAGACCTTGCGCGTCACCGGGTCCAGCGTCGCGAACAGCTTATTTTCCGCGTACTGTTCGGACTTGGCGAGCGCGTTTAGCAGGCTCGTCTTGCCCGCGTTGGTATACCCCACCAGGGCGACCTCCTGCACGCGGTTCTTTTGGCGCTGCTCGCGGCGCAGGCTGCGCTGCACGCTCAGCTTGTCGA
Source organism: uncultured Christensenellaceae bacterium (assembly GCA_934555865.1). Taxonomy (GTDB): domain Bacteria; phylum Bacillota; class Clostridia; order Christensenellales; family Christensenellaceae; genus QANA01. The sequence goes on from CAKTFI010000031.1 coordinate 673, forward strand.
TCTCCTTTTCCAGCTCGAAGATGCGGCGGCGGATGCGGCGGCGGTCGGATTCCAGCTTGGTCTCGCCCGGGCCGCGCGTCCCGATGCCGGCGCCCTGCCGGGAGAGCGAGAGCCCTTCGCCCAAGAGCCGCGGCAGGTTGTATTTGAGCTGTGCCAGCTCGACCTGCAGCTTGCCTTCGCGCGTCCGGGCGTGCCGGGCAAAGATGTCCAGGATCAGCACCGTCCGGTCGATCACCTTGACGCCCAGCGCCTCCTCCAGGTTGCGCGTCTCAATCGCCGTGAGCTCGTCGTTTGTGATGACGAGGTCGGCATCCGCCGCCGAGATGGCGAGCGACAGCTCCTTGAGCTTGCCCTTACCGACATAGGCGCTGGCCTCGCGCCCGGCCTTGGGCTGCACCATCTGCCCCAGCACCTCGGCCCCGGCGGTGTCGGCGAGCATGGCCAGCTCCTGCATCTCCGCCGGGGAAGCGCCTACGCCCACGAGGATCGCCCGCTCCCGCGCGGCGGCCGTGTCCTTGAGGCGCACCGCCTCGGCCACGCGCACGGTCGCGCGCTCGATCTCCGCCATGAAATAGCTCTGCGGGATGCGATAGGGCGGGTAGGGGCCGTACAGCACCGGCTCCTCCAGCGTCTCGCCCACAAAGCCCGCCTGTAGGCTTTTAGCCTCGCCGTCCCGGACGGCCAGCGCCGCCATGGCGTCCAGCCGCGAGGAAAGCAGCGTGCCGATGTCTACCGAGGAGAGCTGCGAGCTCCCGCCCGGGTGCGTGTGGATGCAGCGCACGCCCGAAAGCCCCTGCACGCCCCGCCGCTTGCGCACATAGGGCAGGTCGACATGGTCGCTGTCGCCGATCGAGACATCCAGCACGCGGCCGGCCCGCGAGAGGTAGATGGAGATCTCCCGGCCCAACAACGCCGTGTATTTGGTGAGGAAGTCGATGAGCAGCGGGCTTATGAATTCGTTGCGCCCGCACACATGCGTGTAGACCTGCTCCATCTCCTCCAGAATATATTGTTTGATGCCGCTTGTATTGCCGTGGATCAATGTGTTTCTCCTTTTTCGCCCATTCTTTCCTTATACTATACCCCAATTCCGGCGGCGCGTCATCTTTTTTTGCGAAAAGCGGCTTCCCTTTCTTGATTTTTGCAAAAGAAGCGTGTATAATTATTCTGCAATGGAGATGTACTCGTAGCTCAGCTGGATAGAGCGCAGGACTCCGACTCCTGAGGTCAGAGGTTCGAATCCTCCCGGGTACACCAATAAAAAAGGGTCACTTGAAAGTGACCCTTTTGTATTGGTGTTTTTGATGGAAGGATTCGAAGGCCGAGCCGCCGCTGCCAAGGGCAGGAGGAGGCGGGGAGGCCCGGAAGAATCCTCCCGGGGAAAGGAACCCCGCGCCGAGAGCGGTGCTTGGATGGTTTTTTTATTGATATTTTTGATGGAAGGATTCGAAGGCCGAGCCGCCGCTGCCAAGGGCAGGAGGAGGCGGGGAGGCCCGGCAAGAATCCTCCCGGAAGGCGTTCGCCGCGGGTGCGCAAGAAAGCAATCCCTGTTCCCCCCGACCTACCGCCGTCCCATCTTCTCCTTGACATACACCGAAAATCTGGTATGCTGAGAATAGAATACAGTTTTCCAATTTTATCGCGTCGTTTGCCTTCCTTGTGCCGCCTTTGCGGGGACAAGGGTGTGGTTTCTGCGGTAAAATGGGAAAACTGTATTTTTGTTTCGTAAAAAAAGGGGTTCTTCGAACTTTTGAAATCCTTGGGGAAGGGGGTATATTCGTCGCTTTCTGTTTTCTACACACTTTTTTGATCTGGAGATTATCATGCATCGATCTTTTGCTAAACAAACAATTGCTCTACTTGTCTTACTCGTCTATTGTTTTACTACGCAAACCGCTTTTGCGGAACCCGCCGCAGATCTTTCCACAGAACCGGAAGCCACGCCACTCTATGAGCTAGAGGAACTGCGCACCGAAACCAGCAAGACCTTCCTGCTCTCGGATGGCTCTTTCCAATATGTCGGCTATGCGGACACCGTACACTATTCCGCCCCCAACGGCGAACTGCGTGAAATCCATACTCAAATTGCCGACTGCACCCTGCGTGCAGGAGATACCTCCCTCCAAGAGGCTTTGGAACCCGCCGAAATTGGCTCCACAGAAGATGCCTCCGCACAGATTTACCGCTATACCAATGCAGAAAACGCCTGGCATGTCTACTTCAAAAACTATTTGACCGATCCACAGGCCATTCTTCTGCAAAAGGACAATGCCGCACTTTCCCTGCAACTCTGCACTGAATCGGAGGGTGATGAGGAGGGCGAAACTGCTTCAGATGCTTCGATGCGGCCTCCTGTCGCAGCCAAAAAGGCCGTTGATCTTTCGGCCGACTCCCCGAGTTACCAAATTGTAGGTGGCGACGACCGTGCCATCCTATACACGGACGCTGTCCCCAATGTGGATATCTCCTACACCGTGCTCAACGGAGCTGTCAAGGAAAACCTGATCTTAAAATTTGCTGATCATGGGACAATCACCTTCCGCATCACCGGATATGGCGTTGAATATGTCGAGGAGAATGGGCGTATCCTGTTCCTCACCGATAAAGAGGAACCCATGTTTGAATTGGGCACGCTTTTTGCCGAGGATGCCAACGGCAAACATACCGAAGCTGTCTCACATTCCATCGAGCGAGAGGGCGACAGTTTGCTGTACACGGTTACATTGGACGAAGCTTTCCTTGCGGCAGAAGATACGGTCTTTCCCGTGGCAATTGATCCCAGCATCATGATCACCGGCTCTTCCAACACCTATGACACCTGTGTCGACGAAGAATATCCTTCATCCAACTACTATCTGGCTGAGAGCCTGTGGACAGGCGGAGACTGTACTATCAATCGAATGCGCACTTTTATAAAATTCGATTTGCCCAGCAATATCACGGCGTCCAATGTCACCAATGCGTACATTCACATCAAGAAACGCGAACACAAAACCCCGACCGTACGGGCTTACCGTGTGACCGAGAACTGGACTTCGCGCACCATCACCTGGAACAATCAACCGGAATATACGCCAAATGCTCCCTCCCCTGTCATCACTCTGGATTCGGGCGCATGGTACAAGATCACAGTGACGACCATGGTCAAGGACTGGATGAAAGGAACCTATTCAAACTACGGCTTCTGCCTCAAAGAACCTACCGAAACAGATAGTTCACAAAAGACGAAATACTATTCCTCGGACGCACCGTCGCCCAACAAGCCGGAATTGGTCATCACCTATATCGGATCGAGCGGCGAGACCACTCCCTATTATGGGTCGCGAGAATATCAGTTTGTCGATAATCGCTTTGTAAATTGCATGGGGTATGCATTGGAGTATAAGCAGTACATCAAGATGAGCGATATCTCTTTGGATATCACGAAAGTATATGGTAAGACCGCTAACGAAGCTGTGGAATATACTGCGTCTTGCGCCGAAGCCTGGATGACTGCCCATTTTGGGAGTTCCGCCTTTGCGCGCATTTCCTCCTATAATTCCTCTATCCCTACCGGTTGGTTTCGTGTAGCTTTGCGTATCGGATACAATGATACGGATCACAATGGCGTCATCGGATATGATGAAGGATTTGACTATCACTGGTGGTACCAGACAAAAGAAGACGACGGCATCTGGGCAGAAAAACCGGGTGTATATATGTCCCGCAAAACCTCTTGCAACGGCACGACCAATCCCGCCGCATCCGTCTGGACCTCGGGGTCTGTCCCTTATAACAGCAAAATCATCTATTACCGAATTCGCGACGACCGCACCATCAACTGGTAACCTTCAAAAGGAGACTTTTATGAATTATCTTTATTCTGCTTTTTCTTCTCGTCGGTTTGCCTTCCTCCTCGCTCTGCTCTTCATCCTCTCGCTCACGGCATGTCGGCGGGCACAACCCACCATTTCCAGTGCGGTAGAACCTTCCGCATCGGGGTCTGCCCTTGTGGAACCTTCCACTTTCCCTTCAAACACTTCCGACCTTGACCCAGAGGCATCTCGGACTCCATCCTCGTCGGAATCTTCTGTAATCTTGCCAAATCCCTCTTCCACAAAGGAACCTCCCAAAAAGCGTCTTCCTGATCATCTGGCGGGCAGTACTCAGATGCTCCCCTATGCGGAATTGCAGACAGAACTGCGCGCATTAGCCGTACAGGATTCCTCAGTCAAACTGCGTATTCCTGTGTATGAAGGCAGTGATATTTTATATCAAACCAAGCACTCCCCTCTCTCCTTCTATACCGGCCTAGATTCCGGCCGATATAGAGGTCTCTATAATACACGCCCTTATATTCGATACCTCTTGGCTTTCTATCCCACAGAGGCGATTCGACAGCGGGACGCGGACACCTTCTATTTTGTCTATGACACAGACGATGGCATCCGCCTCTTCGTCTTCTATTCCGAAAAGAACGGCGACGGCGAATACGACGGCATCCAGACCCCTGTGGGTTACCCTATCCTCATCCAGAAGATGCTCTCCCACGCGGACTTTGCGGGGATACAGGCAGGCGACAACGCAGAAAAAATCCGCGCTATCGACCCGGTCATGTCTGTCTATGAAGATATGTTTTTCAATGTCTATAAGTGGAACAGCATTGCCGCAGAAAGCTATCGCAAGGAGAACAACCCCGTCGCCACCATCCACTACCTGCGCGACGGGCTGTTGAAGATCGAATACGACATCGTGGACGACACCAAACTGGTCGTGACTGACCTGATCTTCGACCCGAACTACGACCTGACCAATCTGTATGGAGAGACCTATAACTACCGCATCCTCCCGCAGGACCTGCCGGAGAGATAACAAAAAGAGGCGCCGAGTGGCGCCTCTTTTTCAGCAGAATTCGTTGAGTTCCAAATGCTCGCCGTCCGGTCCGCGGAACATGACCATCTTGATGCCGCGGTAGATCTGCGGCATGTCCCGCACGGCGAATTCCATCGGCACGCCGCACGCCTCCAGATGCGCCGCCGCGGCGGCAATGTCGTCCACGCGCAGGCAGAGGTGGTCAAAATGCCCGTCGGGGCGCACCTGCCCCGGACGCTCGATCAATTCCAGCTCGCATGCGCCATTGCGCAGAAAGCACAGGTGCGTGCCCTCGCGCGTCTCAAACACCGGTTCAAATTCCAGCACTTCGGTATAGAATTTCTTGGAAACCTCGATGTTTTCCACATACAGCCCGAAATGCGCCAATCCCTTAAAATATCCCATCTCTTTTTTCCTTTCTTACGCCAACACCGGCGACAGCTTTTGGGCGATCTCCTCCCGCGGGACCCCCAGCGCCACCGCCAATTCCCCGCACAAAAGCTCCTCCGCCCGCGCGGCGTACAGCCGATCGGTCTGACAGAGCTTGTAGGCGGGCTTTCCCTGCCGCTTGCCATAGATATAGCCGAGCAGGCGCAGGGCGTCCAGTACCTCCCCGCTCTTTAGGAGGTCGCGGTAATACCCGGCTAGCGCGCGCTGCTCCATCTTAGGGCGCTCGGCGGCGTATTGCTCCAACAGCGCCGGAATCTCCCCCAACAGCGCCTCGGCCTGTGCCCGCGCCAGGATCGGGCGCAGAGCCACCTTGGCATCCACCGGAAGAAAGATCGTCTCATTCCCATAGACCGGCCGCAGCGTATAATACGCCTGCCCGGCCTCCAGCCCCGTGCACTGCGGTTCCCCGACCGCTGCGACCTGACACACGCCGCACTTTGCATACATCAGATAGGCGTTCACCTCAAACATCTGCACCTTCACCTCCAAATACAAGCTCTCTATTTCGAGTATAGCACAAATTTTGGTGAAATGTAAGTTTTTTTCGTGCAAAACCTTGCCCAGCTGGGCGCATCTGCCAGGGATATATACTCCCACGGGCGGATAGTTATTAAGTTTTTTCAGGTTTTCGCTTCGAACGGCTCCTTTACGCAAGATACAATGTAATATTGTGTCTCGCGCCTAGAAACGCTGTTTTCCCACCACACCGAGCGGGAATTCCAACTGACAATCACAGGGTTCCGCCGCCGAAAGCGTCGGGTCCGGCTCCGCTGCCTCCAGGCAGCGCATACGGGCATAGAACGCCTGCGTTTCCTGCGCGGAATGCGCGGAAATATACAGGCTCTGCGCGCCAAAATCCCGCGCCGTGCAGACCGCGCGGGCGAACAGCTCCCGCCCGACGCCCCGTCCGCGCCACGGGCGGCTCACATACAGCTCCGCAAGCTGCACATACTGTGCGCGCGACCCAAACCGCGCCCGGCGCACCGCCGCAAAGCCGACAAGCCCAGGAGCAAACGCGCCCCACACCCGGCCGCCCCGCGCACAGAGATCCGAAAGCTCCCGGCACAGTGCGGCATAGTCCTCTGCACCCCACTGCTCCACAAAGGCGATGGGGAGAATCCGCCACGCGCCGCCCACCCGGCGCCAGCACTGCGTGACCTCCTGCGTGCGGTCAAAGCCGGAAAACAGCGCCGGGGTGAGCTCCTCCTCCGCCACGAGACGGTATGTACACGCCGCCCTCATAGGAAGAACTTCCGGCCCAACTTTTCCTTGAGCGCGGGGGTGCGGTCGATGACCGCGAGAAGGATCGCCAAGATCTCCGCCGTCACAAGCGGGTACAACGACCACACGAGCTTGTCGCGCAGCCCGAACGCCCGGTTGAGCATCAATTCCAGCACGAGGCAGAATACGCCCGCCTCGGCCACCGCCACTGCGGCGACCATGAGGCGCGTCGCCCCCGCGTGCTGCCGCAGCAGGATCGCCACGCCGACAGAGAGCGCCGCGAGCAGCACGACCGGCGCCGCGAAATCCGCGAACCAGTGCCCGCCCGTCGTACGCTCGATGTAGCGCAGATAGCCCAGCACCGCCGCTGCGTCGGCCGCCACGCACAGCGTCGCCGCGTGATACCAGCGCCCCACGGACAGGATCGGCCCCGCCAAAAAGACATAGACACACAGCAGCGCGCCCATGACGAATCCCGCCCAGGTGATGCGCGCGTGCAGGCTCAGGTCGCACACCACCACCAGGCAGATGGGTACCAGAAAGATGAGCGCCATGACGAGCAGCACGCTTTTCTTGCTTACGCGCTCTGGCGTGATGACTTCATAGCGCGGATAGGGCGGCCTGCCCTGCCCCGCCTCCGGCGACGCCGGGTCGACGACCCGCGTATGGCACAGAGGGCAGCGCTTTTCGCTGTCTGCCAGCTCCACGCCGCAATGTACACAATAGGACATGATGCTTCCTCCTTAGTCGCGTTGATTGCTCTCCACCTTGACATGCAGCCCCAGCTTGCGCAGGTCGGTGAAGAACGCGTGCTCCAGCTTGGGCTCGCGGATGTTGCGCGTGAGGTTGATATACAGCTTACCCGCGTAGGAGAGCACGCCGCAGTTGTTGTGCTGCTGCGCCTGCGCGCCCAGCACGAAGTCAAACCGCGTCACATAGGGCTGCATCTCGGCCGGGATCTGCACCTGCCCCAGGTTGGAGAGCGACAGGCACGCCTTGCTCTCGCCCACCATGTTGTACACCAGCTTCATCGCCGCATTTTTGATGAAGAGCGGCATGAGCTTTAAGAGCATGACCTGCTCGGTGTGCACATTGGTAGCGATGCGCGCGCTCATCTTTTTGGGGTTGATCTCCGCACCCATCTGGTAATGCACCATGCGTACCACCTCGGACAGCGTGTATTTCCCGAGCTTCGGGTCGATGCCCGGCGTCGCGAACAGCGCGAAGTTGCGCATCGTCTCGCTCGGGAACAGGCGGCGCAAGTTGACTGGCACCAGGATCTTGATCGCCCGGCGGCGGCGTGCGCGCGGCCGTTCGCGCTGCTGGATCTTCAGGATGGACAGGATCATGACCGCCGTCAAAAATTCGGTAAGCGTCGCGCCATAGCTCCGCGCGAGGGACAGGGCCGCTTCTGCGTCCAGGATGCCGGTCGTCTGGTTCAGATAGCCGTCCGTCTCTTTCGTGCCCTCGATGTGATAGGCCGACTCCTCCGCCCGGCTGGCGCTGACCGCGCCGCTGTATTTTAAGAAGCTGTCCTCCAGCTCCTCCTCCCGCGGCGGGGCCTTCCTATCCAGCACGCCCTGCCCCGGGGGGATCAAAATGCCTTCCTTTTGTTCCAGGTATTCCGCAAGCAATGTTTTTAGAAAAACGAGCCCGCCGTTGCCGTCTGTGAGCGCGTGATAGATCTCCACCGCGATCCGATTTTCATAGTACAGCACGCGAAACGCGCAGCGGCGAATTTCGGAAAAGCGAATGTGCGCCAGGGGACAGGCGCTGTCCTGCCGCACGCGCGGGGGAGAGGGGATTTCCTCCAAATAGTACCAGAACACGCCCTTGCGCAGGCGCACGGCGATGGAGGGAAACCGGCCGATCGTCGCCTCCAGCGCCGTTTGCAGCACGGCCGGATCGACCGGGCGGCTAATCGTCGCCGAGACGCGGAACATGTTGTTCCAATTGCGCCGCCGGGCGGCCGGGTAGATCTTGGCTGCATTGTCCAGGCGCATCCAGCGCAGTTTTTTTTGCTCCATCACAGCACTTCCCGCACGAATTCCGCAATCCGCGCCTCGTCCAGCTGCGCCTCGCGCACGCCATAAAGGATGTACGCATGCCACATGCCCGGGCTCACATGCAGCTCTGCCCGACACCCCGCCGCGCGCAGGCGGTCGGCCATTCCCCGCGCGTCGTCCAGCATCACCTCATCCCCACCCACAAAGAGGATCGACGGCGGAAAGCCCGTAAGGTCGCCGAACAGCGGGGAAATTTCCGGTGTGCGCGCGTCCTGCCCCGCCGGGACATACTGCTCCGCAAAGAACGCCAGGCGTTCGCGCGTCATCGAAGGGTCGACCTTTTGGTTGTCCGCATAGGACGCGCCGGACATCGTAAGATCCGTCCAGGGGGAGATGGCCACAAACCCCGCCGGGAGGGACAGCCCCCTCCGCCGCAGCCGCAGCGCCAGCGCATAGAGCAGGCCGCCGCCCGCCGATTCGCCCGCAAGCACAATCTGGCTCCCCGGGTATCCCGCGTCCAGCAAATAGCGATAGGCCTCCTCGGCGTCGTCCACCGCCGCCGGGTAGGGGTGCTCCGGCGCCAGGCGATAGGCCGCGCAGAATACCTGTACGCCCGTCTTGGCCGCGAGGATCGACCCGAAGCCCTTGGCGTATTCGAGGTCGCCCGCCACATAGCCGCCGCCGTGCAGGTATAAAATCACGCCCGGGGCCTCTTGCTTTTTCGGGCGCACCCATTCCGCCGCAAAATTGTCAAAGGATACGGTTTCCGCTTCCACCTGTGACTGCTGCGTGCGTGCCATCAATTTTCCCAACTTATCCTGGCTGCTGCGCGCCATCTCGATCGTCGCCCCGTTGATGAACGGCTTGAATACTTCCAGCTGCATACGCAACAATTTTGTCGTAAATGCCATTGTTTCGATTCCTATTTCCTTACATTTTTCATGTACGCTCTATTATACAACAACTTTTCCCGGAAACAAACCCATTCCCCCGCAGTCCGAGGGATTTTCCCCCGGGAACATTTGACGAAACGCCGCTTTCGCCGTAAAATAGCCTTAACATGCAAAGGAGATGATTTTTATGGCAAAAACGCAAGAGGTGCAAACGCAGATGATGGCCGCACTCAAGGCCGGCGACAAGCCGCGCAAGGACGCGCTCTCGCTCCTGCTGGCCGCCCTCAAGAATAAGCAGATCGACAAGCGCGCGCCGCTTACTGAGGCAGAGGAAGACGCCGTGATCCTGCGCGAGATCAAGGAAGCACAGGAGACGATCGACACCACGCCGGCTGACCGCACGGCCGTGATTGAGGAATGCCGCGCGCGCATCGCGGTATACCGCGAATTTGCGCCGGTGCAGATGGATGAAGCTGCGCTGCGCCCGATCATCGCTGCGACGCTTTTGGAGCTCGGCATCACCTCCCCGACAGCCGCCGACAAGGGCCGCATCATGAAGGCGCTCATGCCTAAAGTCAAGGGCAAGGCGGACGGCAAGCTGGTCAACCGGCTTGTGAGCGAGCTGTTCTAAGTCTGGATGCCCGGCCGACGCCGGGCGCTTTTTTCGGAGGTAGCTATGATCCCGGACACCCTCTTGGACGCGCTGTTAGACACATTAAAGGCCGTCCCGTTTTTATACCTTGCCTTTCTGCTCATGGAATTCTGCGAGCACCGGCAGCAAAGCCGCCTCGCCAGGTGGCTTGCCGCATCCCGTTTTTGGGGGCCGGTCGTAGGCGCGCTTGTGGGGCTGCTCCCACAATGCGGATTTTCCATCGCCGCCGCCAACCTCTATGCCGGCGGGTTGCTCACGCTGGGCACGCTGCTGTCCGTGCTGCTCGCGACCTCGGACGAGGCGCTTCTCCTCCTGCTCGGCGCGCCGGGGCACCTCGCGGCGGCGGGGCAGCTCATCGCGTGCAAGCTGGTCGTCGCCATCGGCTTCGGGCTGCTCGTCGACCTCGTCCTGAAAAAGCACCGCAATACCTCGGACATGGACGAGCTGTGCGCCGAATGCGGGTGCCACGAGGGCGGCAGTCTCTGGATGGCGGCGCTGCGCCATACGGTCCGGACGGCGCTGTTTTTACTGCTCTTTTCCGCCCTGTTGGAGGTCGGGATGACACTCATTGGACAGGATCGCTTTGCCGGGTGGATGCTTGCCGGCTCTCCCTTACAGCCCTGCCTTTCGACGCTGCTTGGGCTGATTCCGAGCTGTGCGTCCTCCATTCTGCTTTCCGAGCTGTACCTCGCGGGAACGCTTTCCTTCCCCGCCCTGCTCGCCGGGCTGTGTGCCAACAGCGGTTCCGCCCTGCTCGTGCTGCTGCGCGCCAACCCCTCGCGCCGCGAGAATGCACTCGTAGCCGGGCTGCTCGTCGGTGCTTCGCTGCTTGCCGGATTCGTCGTACAGCTCCTCCCCCTCTTCTAAATCAATTGGTAGCAAAAAGCGAGGATAGGTTTTTCCCTATCCCCGCTTTTTTTGTTTATGTCATTCGTTGTGAATGGAAAAGCTGCATTTTGCCGGGATGTCGAACGCCGCCGCATAGGCGTTTTCCATCGGGATCCACTTGGTCTCGAAGTCCTGCGCCCAATCTGCCCCGTTGCGCCGCAGGATGCGCGCGCGCTGTTCCGCGGGCGTGACCCAGATATAAACCGACAGGTCATACGGATCGCCAAAATAGGGGTGCATGCTGTAGGAGCCTTCGACGATGCATACCGGCCGCCGCGGGACGGTACATACGGGGCCAAACGCACCCCGGCCGCAGTCCCACCGCGCATAGGTAAACGCCGGACGGGAAAAGGCCTCCACCACCTCCTCGCGGAAGCGCTCATAGTGGATGTTGCCGCCCGGTTTGGCATAGCGCGCCGCGGCGCGCAGTTCCGGCGGCAGGAAGAAGTCGTCCATATGCACGACCGTACAGTCCTCCGCCCCGAAATAGGCGGCGAGATCTGCGGCCAGCGTCGATTTGCCCGCTGCAGCCATGCCATCGATGGCGAGCAAGACCTCTCCCTTTTCCCGCCGCACGGCTTCCGCCGCCGCGATCAGGGGCAGCGCGCGCGCATAGGACAGCCGCACGACCCGGTACGCTGGGTGATACGCCGCACGGTAGGCTGCGCTGTGGCTGACTGCCGGATAGCCCGCCGCGGCATAGTCCCGGAGGTAGGCTTGCAGCGCCTCTGCCGAAAAGACAAACCGCCCAGCCCCAGCCGCCTCCTCCAGCAGGGCGAGCTTTTGTACTAGCCCCTCCCGCGTGCCCTGCGGCGTTCTTGCCGAGACGAGGAAGGCCCGGCCCAGCATTTCGGGCGCGACCCCCGCCGCCGCGAGCGCCGCCAGGTGCACGCGCGCCATACCGCCGCCGATCTCCTCATACAGCGGCGCACCGCCATCCGCGGGCGTGGCCGCACATTCCTCGTACAGATACCGAAGGCAGGCGGCCTCGTCCGCGATGAGGTGCCCGCCGCCGAATTCGCTTTGAAAGGCGAGCTTGACCGCGTCCTGCGGCTGCATGCCGGGGTAGCGTTTGATCTGAGCCCGAAGGATGTCGGAAAACTCAGTCATTGACCATCAGCTTAGCCTTCTTGAGCGCAAACACCACGAGCGGCACCAGCACGATGTGGCAGATGATGCCGGGTACGGCCTGCACGAACGCACCGCTTAAAAACATCGCGAAGGAGAATTCCGTCCCCGCCAACCCGGCGATGACAAAGCGCGCGATTCCCCAGGCAATACGCCCGAGCAGCATCGCCGCCACGAGCGAGAGGTACAGGTTCAGGACGGTCTTTTTAAGCTTCTTGTACAAAAGCCCTGCCACGAGGCCATAAACCGCCATTTCCACCGCCATCGCCACCGCCGTCAGGATCGGCGGCATGCTAAACATCAGGTTGCGCAAAAACGGCGCAATGAAGCCCACCGCCGCGCCATAGACGCCGCCGCACGCAAAGCCGCAAATCAGCACCGGGATATGCATCGGCGAGAGCGCGCTGCCGATTTTCGGAATCTGGCCGGTGAGAAAGGGGAGCACCATGCAAAGTGCCAAAAACATGCCGGAAAGCACAAGCCGTTTGGTTTGTTTGTTCATCTGTTTTCTCCTTTGAAATCAAATTTTGCAATTTTGCGATAAAAAAGGAAGGCATCCGCACTTCTTGAAAGCGCGAATACCTTCCTGGTATCCATAGATGTGAAAAATTTCGGCATCCCCATGGGAACGCCCGATTCGGCGTTTTTTCGCCCGGAGGCTTCTGCCCCCCCTGTGCCTTCGCGGCACGATTCCCTATTATTATAACAAACCGCCCCGCGGATGTCAAGATTTCAGCGTTCATCCCCCACGAAAAACAGCGCGATGACGCCCGGCCCGGTATGCGCCCCGATGACCGGCCCCACCGGGTTTAAGA
>CAKTFI010000032.1 GCA_934555865.1 uncultured Christensenellaceae bacterium
CAACCCCGGCAAGTGCTTTTTGTACGAGATCGCGGTCAAGCCGCAGGAATCGGGCAAGCACATCGGCGAATCGCTGCCCGATCACGCAGATTGCGCCGCCCACCAAAAATGCCTTCAAATAGTCCATTATCCATCCACCCTTTCCAGTTCGACCACATGCGCGATCCCGGGGATGCTCTCCCCCTGCTGCACGCTGGTGGTCGACATCATCGCGCCCGTCGCCGCAAAGAGCACGCGGCGGTATACGCCCTTTTCCAGCTGCCGCAGGATGAAGCCGTTCAGCACCACGGCGCAGCATCCGCAGCCGGAGGCCCCGCAGTGCTTGTTCTTCATCCCGGCGTAGATCATGCTCCCGCAGTCCTTGTGCACACCGGCCAGCTCCACGCCGCATTGCCGCGCCATCTCGACGAACAGTTGGCTGCCAAAGACTCCGAGGTCACCCGTGAAGATCGCATCATAATCCCCGGGCTTGGTCCCCCGGTTCTCCAGGTGCGTGAGGATGCTCTGCACCGCCGCCGGGGCCATGGCCGCACCCATGTTGTTGGCGTCGGCAATGCCATAGTCGACGCAGCGCCCGATCGTGAGCGCGCGCACCGCCACGCGGCCCGGCTCTTCCGTCGTGAGCACGGTCGCTCCCGCGCCCGTCACCGTGTCCTGCCCCGTCGGCGGCTTGGGTGTCCCGAGCTCCAACGGAAAGCGGAACTGCCGTTCCGCCGTGGCGAAGTGGCTGCTCGCCGCGCACAGGATGTTTCGCCCAAACCCGCCGTCCAGCAGCATGCTCGCCGCCGCCAGCGACTCGGCCATGCCCGAGCACGCGCCATACACCCCGAGGAACGGGATCCCCAGGTCTCGCGCGGAATAGGAGGCCGTGATGATCTGATTTAGGAGGTCCCCGCCCAGCAGCAGGTCCACCTCGCCCGTGGACAGGCGGGCATCCTCGATCGCCCGCTTGCAGGCGCTCAGGAAAAACTTCTTTTCCGCAAATTCAAAGGTCTTTTCGCCCCACTTGGCGTCCTCTGCCACCAGGTCAAAAAAGCTGCCGAGCGGGCCCTTGGCCTCCTCCTGTCCGACGGCCGACCCCTTGCCGCGGACATACACCGGTCGGGCAAGCACCATCGTTCCTTCCGATAAACACTTTTGCATCGCTGCCTCCTATGCCCAGCCAAGGCACTTGGCCAAAAAGTAGACAAGCCCAACCAGGATGGAGGAGCTGATCCCATAGACGAGCACCGGCCCGGCGATGGTGAACAGCTTCGCCCCCACGCCCAGAATGTATCCCTCTGCGCGGAATTCCAGCGCGGGCGAGACCACAGAGTTGGAAAAGCCCGTGATGGGCACGATGCTGCCCGCCCCGGCGAAGCGCCCCAGCACATCGTATACGCCAAGCCCGGTGAGCAGCGCCCCCAAAAAGATGAGCACGATGCTGGTAAACGCCGCCGTGCCGCCCTCGTCCAGCCGCAGCACATCGGCCGCAAAATTGCGCAGCCCCTGCCCCAGGCAGCAGATCGCCCCGCCCACCAGGAACGCCCTCAGACATTCTAGGAGGGTATGCGACTTCGGCATCTCCTTCTGCACATAGGCGGCATAGTTTTCTATCTTCAGCCGTTCGCGGATGTTCATTGCTTGGCCTCCTGCCGGACGGCGGCCGTCCCCTCTGCCTGCTGTGCGCGGATCTCGGGCTGCTTGGGCAGCTCCTTCCCCGACACATCGTCCAGGGGAAGTTCCGTATATTTCTTTTGCATGCGTTGTTCCTCGCTTCCTTCGTTTCCCATAGCATGCGCAGTTTTTGCCGCTTTATGCTCGCGGGCATTTGCCGCCTTGCGCATTGAAATATCCCGAAAAAAATGCTAAAATGAAGGAACTCTTTTGTAAGATCGGAAGTGAAGCAATGATTTATCTGGATAACGCGGCGACGACCCGTCCCGCGCCCTGTTTGGGGCCGCTTTTTTCGCAATACTGTGCGGACGGCTGGCACAACCCTTCGGCCATGTATTTCCCCGCCGTGCAGGCGGAGCAAAAAATCGAGGAGGCCCGCAGCTTTCTAAAAGGCATCGTGCACGCGCCGGAGGCGATTTTTACCTCCTGCGGGACGGAGGGTTCCAACACCGTCGCCTTCAACGGCTGGAAGCGGCACGGGGCGGCCAAGCGGCATTTCATCACCTCGGCCTATGAGCACGCCTGCGTCTATGAATGCTTCCGCGCGCTGGAGCAGCAGGGGCACCGCGTCGACTTCGTCAAGCCGGGCAAGCGCGGCGTGATCACGCCCGAGGCGGTCGCCAGCCTGGTCTGCGAGGACACGGCGCTCGTCTCCATCATGCATGTCAACAACGAGACGGGCGCGATCAACGACATCGCGGCCATCGCCGAGGCCGTCAAGACCAAGAACCCGGACACGATGTTCTTCGCGGACGGTGTGCAGGCCTTCCTGCGCGTGCCCTTCTCCATGAGCGCCTCCAAGGTCGACTACTATTCGGTGAGCGCGCACAAGGTGCACGGCCTCAAGGGCACCGGCATGCTCTTTTTCCGCAAGGGGACGCCGCTCAAGGCCTATTTGCTCGGTGGCGGGCAGGAATCCGCACTGCGCAGCGGCACGGAAAACACCTTTGGCATCCTCGCCTTTGCCGAGGCGAGCCGGGCGTTTTTGCAGGACCACGCGCAAAAGCTCGCGCACATGGAATGCCTGAAAACGCAGCTGCGCGACGGGCTGCTTTCGGCAAAGGGCGCGCACTGCTTCACACCCGACCCCTCCGCCCCGCACATCCTCAACATGGCGTTTGAGGGCATGCGCGGCGAGGTGCTGCTGCACCTTTTGGAGCGCGAAGGCATCTGTATTTCGACCGGATCGGCCTGCTCCTCCAAAAAGCGCACCTTCCGCATCCACGAATCGATCGGCGTGCGCCCCGAACTCGCGGAATGCGCCGTCCGCTTCAGCTTCTGCCCGGACAACACGCCGGAGGAGATCGATTACACCATCGAAAAGACCAAAGCCGCCCTGCAAAAATTCCAGGGCTTTATAAGGAGATAACTATGACCCCCATGCTGCTCATTCGCTACGGCGAAATTCACCTAAAAGGCCAAAACCGCCCCTATTTTGAACGCACGCTGCTGCACGCCATCATCGCCTCCGCCAAGAAGTTCGGCGGCGTGGTGGAAAAGGGGCAGGGCCGCTATTACCTGCGCGAGGTCTCCGCAGAGGACATGCCGCAGGCCATCGACGCCATGGCCAAGATCTTCGGGATCTATTCGGTGAGCCCGGCCATGGAGCTCTCCAAGGACCTGGACGCCATCTATGCCGCGGCGGCAGAGGCTGCGCGCAGCAAGCTGGCCGCGCTCGGCAAGTCCACCGCCACTTTTAAGGTGGACAGCAAGCGCTCGGACAAGCGCTTCCCGATGAATTCCATGACGCTGTCCGCCGAGGCCGGCGGGTATATTCTGGAGCATGTCCCGGGGCTGTCCGTTGATGTCCATCACCCGGACTTCACGATTTACATTGAAGTGCGCGAGAGCGCGTTTGTATATACTGAGACCGTAATGGGCAGCGGCGGCATGCCGGTCGGCACCTCCGGCAAGGGGATGCTGCTCCTGTCCGGCGGCATCGACAGCCCGGTGGCCGGATATATGATGGCCAAGCGCGGTGTCGCCGTCGAAGCGGTGCACTACCACAGCTTCCCCTATACGAGCGAGCGCGCCAAGCAAAAGGTCATCGAACTGGCGCAGAAGCTCTCGGCCTATACCGGCCCGATCCGCATCCACATGGTGCATTTCACGGATATTCAGATGGCCATCTATGACAAATGCCCGGAGGAGCAACTCACGCTCATCATGCGCGTGTTCATGATGCGCATCGCCGAGAAGATTGCGCGGCAGCGCAATTGCGGTGCGCTCATCACCGGCGAGAGCCTGGGGCAGGTCGCGAGCCAGACGCTGCAGTCCCTGGATGTCACAAACTCGGTCGTCGACCTGCCTGTCTTCCGCCCGCTCATCGGCATGGACAAGATCGAGATCACCGAGATCGCGCAGAAAATCGACACCTTCGAAACCTCGATCCTGCCCTATGAGGACTGCTGTACGGTGTTTGTGCCCAAGCACCCTGTGACGCACCCCAAGCGGGAAAAGATCCTGAAATCCGTCAAGCTGCTGGACGCCGACGCGCTCATCGCCGACGCGCTCGCCAAGACAGAGATCGTCACCGTTTCCCCCTCTTCGCAGGAGACAGTAGATGCCTGACAAAAGAAATCGGAATCCAAAGACAGACCTCCCGCCGGGTGTCCCGTGCACCCAAGGGAGGTCTGTTTTATATTTTCCGCACGGATATCCGCCTCCCGCCCGGATAGGGCAACTGCGGCCAAGCGCGTCCGGCGTCTCTGCCGCCGCTTTTCAAACTGCGCACAAAAAATCCACCCCATGCCGCGCACAGGGTGGATTTGATTTTTCGCTTCGCTCGCAGCTCAGTTTACGCCGTAGAGCTTGAGCACATTTTCAAAGATAGTGTTTTCCGCGTTGATGCGATAGATGTCCAGCCCCTTATAGACATTGCGGAAATAGATGAACCCGTCCAGGCAGGTAATGTAGCTGCCCGAGTCCGAGGTCAGCTTTTCCTCCTTCGATCCGTCCAGCTTCATACGGTACAGCGACTGGTCATAGGTGCTGTTGGTGTCCGCATAGAAGCAGTGGTAGATGTAGTCGTCCGCGATGTTCAGTGTCGAGGAACGGATGTCGCTCAGCTGCGTCAGGTTGCTGCCGTCCGGCTTGCAGCGGTACACGCCGTATACATTGGCATAGTACAGGTTGCCTTCATAGAAGAGGAAGGCCGAGGTCGCCCGTCCGGCGGAAACTGCCCGGTCGCTGCCGTCCACCTTCATGGAATACAGTCGGCCCGTGTCCGCCTGATTGACGAAATAGAGGCGGCCATCATAATAGAGGAGGTTGGATGCCCAGTCTACCGTAATCTGTTCCGGATTGGCGGGGTCAAGTTCCTTCGAAAGGTCGACCTTATAGATGCCGGAATAGGAAGTCCCATACAGCGACGCATAATAGAGCGTATCACCTACGATGTTGATATACCCGCCAGAAAGCTCGCTCACCGGCTCACTTTCCCGTGTTTTCAGGTTGGTGCGATAGATGTGCTGGTTATCGGTATAGTTTACATAATACAGATACCCGTCGTGCACAACCAGATCCGTTGCCTCGACCGGGGCGAGCTGCTGACAATAATTCTGCGCATCCACCACATAGATGGCATCGTCCGCAAAATAGAAATTTTCCCCATCCGAAGCCACGATTGACCGGTTGGCAACATTCCCGTGGGTATTACCAATCCAGGTCTTATCGTAGTTTTTGGAGGAAATGTATGTCGCGACCGCAATGAAAACGATAGCCACTGCCGCGGCGATCCCGCCCCAGATCACGAGCTTCATTTTCTTGCTCATCTTTTGCTTGTTTTCCACTTGTTTCTTCCCTCACTTCGCAAATTTAGCGTTTTGCATATAGTTCATTGTATCATATTGTCCCCGCAAAGACAATGCACTTTGCTCCTCGATTTCCGCCTCTGCCGGCGTGACATGGCCACCAAGGCCCCAAAGGAAGTCCAGCATTTTCCAATTTTTATGTTTTCTGGCTTTTACATTATTGTTTGTTATCAATTTTAGATAATTTTTTTATTTTTTTTGTTATTTCCTATTGATTTTTCGAAAAGATGTGTTATTATAATATCAACAGTTATCACTTGATAATCTTTATCAAGTTGGTATCCCCTCTTAATCCTTTCTAATTTCAAATCTCAAAACAAAAACTCCCCAAATGGGGAGTTTTTGTTTTACCCGTTTTCTTGGCAGAGTGCCTCCAACCGGCAAAGCGCCGTATGCAGGCCGCCCACCTCGTCGATCAGGCCCGCTTCCACCGCCTGCGCGCCAATCAAGACCGTGCCGACATCGTCCGCCATCTGGTTCTTGTTGTTCATCAACGCCTCAATCTCTTCCTTGGAAATGCGGGCGTTTTCCTCGATAAAGCGCAAAATCCGCTCCTGCATCTTCAAGTAATAGGCAAAGCTCTGCGGCGACGCGATGAACAGCCCGTTCGTGCGCAGGGGATGCACCGTCATGCAGGCCGTCGGCACGATCATCGAATACCGCGCGCTCACGGCCAACGGCACGCCGATGCTGTGCCCGCCGCCTAACACGAGGCTGAGCGTCGGCGTCTGCATGCTGCGGATCAGCTCGGCAATCGCCAGCCCGGCCTCCACATCGCCGCCCATCGTGTTGAGCAGCAGGAGGATGCCGCGCACCTGCGCATCTTGTTCCATCTCGACGAGCTGCGGCACAATATGCTCATACTTCGTCGTCTTGGTCTGCGGCGGCAGCAGCGTATGTCCCTCGATCTGCCCGATGATATGCACGAGCCGCAGCCCGTGCGCCAGCGCGGAAACGCCCGCATCCGCAGAGGGAGATTTAGCGGCGTCCGCCGCCTTCCCTGACGCTTCCTCCGGCAATTCTTCGGACATCCTCTCCGTTGAGCTCGCCGTCTGCTTCGCCGCCGACCGCTCCGCCACAGTCCCTTTCGCATACGCCATCTCTTTCGTCGACATTCCGCCCGCTGCACGCGCCGTCTGCCTTCCCGCAGTTTGTTCCGGCAAATCTGCTCTCTTTTCCGCTGCCGCGTTTACGGCCGTTTTCTCCAACGGCTTTCTCGCTGCCCTCTCCGTCAGGTTTTCCGTTTCCTCTGCCGTCGGCCGTTCTTCCGTGGTCTCTTCCGCCTTTTTTCCAGTATCCGTCCAATGTTTCTGCATAAAAAAATCTCCAAACTTTTTTTCCTAGTTTGGAGATTTTTTGCGTTTCTTATTCCTGCGGGAGCACGAGCCCCTTGGTCATGGCGTCCTCGCAAAGCACGGTCTGCACGACCCGCTGCATGTCCTCCATGCGCACGCCCGCAATGCCTTCCAGCATTTCCTCCTCCGGATAGATGCGGCCGAGCAGCAGCGCGTTGCGCCCGAGGAGGTTCATCTTGGCAGAGGTGCTCTCCTGCCCCATGATATAGCTGGCACTCAACTGCGTCTTGGTGTGTTCCAGCTCCTCCGGACGGATGCCCTCGGCGCGGAGCGTCTGCAACTCCTCCAAAACCGCCTCCTGCACTGCGTCCACTTTTTCCAGCGAAGTGCCCGCATAGATGATGAGACTGCCCGCCTCAAAATAGATCGACGGATAGGCATAGACCGAATAGGCCGCGCCCAGCTCCTCGCGCACCTTCTGGAACAGGCGGGAACTCATCCCGCCGCCCAGGATGTTGGCCAAGATGGAGAAGGCAAACCGATCCTTGCCCGTAAGCCCCGGCCCCGGGAAGGCCAGGCCGAGGTGTGCCTGCTCGATGTCCCGCCGGATGCAGAATTCCTGCGGCGCCGGACGCCAGCCGTCCAGCACCGGGAACTGCGTTTCCGCCTCGCCGGGGGCGACTTCGCCCATCTTTTCCTCCAGCGTCGCGGCCAGCTTGTCAAAATCGAAATTACCCACCGCCGCGATCACGATGTTCTTGCCAAAGTAATGCGTTTTGCGGTAATTCAGGATCTGCGCGCGCCGAAATTTGCGGATATTGTCCGCCGGGCCAAGGATGGACCGCGAAAGCTCTGTGCCGGTATAGAACGCTTCGCTCAATTTGTCCATGAGCAGGTCGTCCGGCGTATCCTGCGACATGGCGATCTCTTCCAAAATGACGCCGCGCTCCTTCTCGATCTCCTTTTCTGGGAAGACGGAGTGGCAAAACATGTCCGTCAGGATGTCCACCGCCTCGTCCAGCTTGGAATCGATGGCCTTGACATAGTAGCAGGTCATTTCCTTCGAG
The DNA here is from genome assembly GCA_934555865.1 of uncultured Christensenellaceae bacterium. Classification (GTDB taxonomy): domain Bacteria; phylum Bacillota; class Clostridia; order Christensenellales; family Christensenellaceae; genus QANA01. The sequence continues at coordinate 7,831 of CAKTFI010000032.1, forward strand.
GTATAGGCGTTCGATTGGATGCCCAGATTGTCGAATTCCGCCGCGATCTGCTTATAATCGCGCGTGGCCGTCCCCTTGAAAAACAGATGCTCCAGAAAATGCGAAAGCCCGTTTTCCTCTTCTCGCTCAGTCGCGGAACCGGCCTTTACCCAAATGCCCACCGACGCCGTCCGCACGCCGGGAAGTATCTCCCCAAACAGGCGGATGCCGTTTGACAGCACACTGTTACGATACATATGTTCTCTCCTTCTGATCGGTACAAAAAAGCGGCTTGCGCCGCCTTTTTGCTGTCATGTGTTATTCTTCCTCGGAAGCGTTGAATTTATCCAGGTCTTCCTGCGTAACGCCGCGGTGGATCAGGTTGATCCGGTGCTTTTCGTCGATGCCCAAGACCTTGACCAGGATCTCGTCGCCTTCCTTGACGACATCCTCCACCTTTTCCACACGCTCCTTGGCGAGCTTGGAAATGTGGACCATGCCCTCCTTGCCCGGCGCGATCTCGACAAAGGCGCCGATCGGGATGATGCGCGTGACCTTGCCCTTATAGACATCGCCCGCCTTGATATCGCGCGCAATGCCCAGGATGATCGCCTTGGCCTTGGCCGCCGCGGCAGCATCCTCCGTCGCGATGGCGACGCGGCCATCGTCCTCGATGTCGATCTTGACGCCGGTGTCTGCGATGATCTTGTTGATCGTCTTGCCGCCGGAACCGATGACTTCGCGGATCTTGTCCGGATTGATGGTGAACTGCGTGATCTTGGGCGCGTACTTGGAAAGCTCCTTGCGCGGCGCGGGGAGCACTTCGTTCATCTTGCCTAGGATGTGCAGGCGGCCGCGCAGTGCCTGTGCCAGCGCGCGCTCCAGAATCTCCTTGTCGATCCCCTTAATCTTGATGTCCATCTGGATGGCCGTGATGCCCTTATCCGTGCCCGCGACCTTGAAGTCCATGTCGCCCAGGAAGTCCTCGAGGCCCTGGATATCCGTCAGGACGACGACCTTGTCTTCCTGCTTGATGAGGCCCATCGCCGTGCCGGCGACCGGCTTTTTCATGGGCACGCCCGCGTCCATGAGCGCCAGAGAGCTGGCGCAGATGCTGGCCTGCGAGGTCGAACCGTTCGAGCTCAGCACCTCGGATACCGCGCGGATCGCGTAGGGGAATTCCTCCTCCGAAGGCAGCATGGGGACGATCGCCCGTTCCGCCAGCGCACCGTGGCCGACCTCGCGGCGGTTTGCGCTGCGCAGCGGCTTTGCTTCGCCCGTAGAATACGGCGGCATGTTGTACTGATGCATATAGCGCTTAAAGGTCTCATCCGAGATACCGTCCAGCGTCTGCCCGTCGCCGATCGGCCCGAGCGTGACCAGGTTCATGACCTGCGTCTGGCCGCGCGTAAAGACCGCGCTGCCATGCGTTCTGGCAAACAGGCCGGTCTCACACCAGATCGGGCGGACTTCCTCATAGCTGCGGCCGTCGGGGCGTACGCCGTCCTTCACGATTTTTTCGCGGACGATTTCCTTCATGATCGCATATAGGCTGTTGCCGATGTCCGTCTTGCTGTCCGGGAAGGCTTCCGCGAAGTATTCCACCGCCTCGGCCTTGACCTGTTCCTCCCGCGCCTCGCGTTCCGTACGGTCGAAGGTATCCATCGCCCAGCGCATGCGGTCATAGAACTTTTCGCGCACCTGCGCGTCCAGCTCCTCCGGCACATGGTAGAGGACATACGGCTTTTCGGGCTTGCCGATCTCTTCCTTGATGTTGGAAATGAAGGCGCAGATCTTCTTGATCTCCTCATGCGCGAACAGGATCGCGCCCAGCATCTCGTCCTCGCTCACTTCCTTGGCGCCGGCCTCGACCATCATAATCGCGTCCTTCGTGCCCGAAACCGTGAGGTGCATGCGGGACGCCGCGCGTTCCGCCGAATTCGGGTTGATGATGTATTTGCCGTCCACCAGGCCCACGACGACCGAACCCGTGGGGCCCTGAAAAGGCAGTCCCGCGATGGACAGCGCCACGGAAGAGCCAATCATGGCATAGACTTCCGGCGGAATTTCCGGGTCGACGGAAAGCACCGTCGCGATGACCTGCACATCGTTATAATATCCCTTCGGGAAGAGCGGCCGCAGCGGGCGGTCGATGAGGCGGCAGGAAAGAATTGCCTTTTCCGAGGGACGGCCTTCCCGTTTGATGAACCCGCCCGGGATCTTGCCCACGGAATACATTTTTTCTTCAAATTCGATGCTCAGCGGGAAAAAGTCGACGCCCTCCCGCGGCTCCTTGGAAGCCGTGGCCGAGACCATCACCGCCGTGTCACCGCAGCGCACGATGCAGGACCCACCGGCCTGTCCGCAATACTTCCCGGATTCGACGATCAGTTCTCTGCCGCCAAGCTCCATTTTAAACACATGATTTTCTACCATTCCTACCTCCTGGGCAGGCTCTGCCTGCCGATACCTCTATATTCCATTTTTATGTTGCACAAAGAAATCGCCGCGAAAACCGCCGACGCGCGCCGGGAACTGCGCTTTATAAAGATAGAGCGGGAAAATCTTTCCCCGCTCTATCTGCTTACGACAAACTATGGGGCACTTATCTTCTAAGACCGAGCTTAGCGACCAGTGCTCTGTATCTTTCGATATCCTTTTTCTTCAGGTATTCGAGCAAGCCTCTTCTTGCACCGACCATCTTCAGCAGCCCGCGGCGGGAATGATGGTCCTTCTGATGAGACTGCAGATGCTCATTCAGGTGATTGATGCGCGCCGTCAGCAGTGCGACCTGCACTTCCGGCGAACCGGTATCGCCCTCATGCGTTGCATATTCCGCAATAATTGCGCTCTTGTCGATTTTTTCCATGTGAATTGCCTCCCTAAAATAGAAATCGCCGAGAACTCTGTATTGCGTCGGGTATTCGCAAAACGGAGTATTCGGTTTGACACAAACGCATTGTATCACATATTATTTTTCTTGTAAAGAAGATTTTCGCGGAAAAAAGCCGGTAAAAGGGCATTCATTCCGCGTTTTTAAAATACGCCGCGGCCTGCTGCCGGTTGGCCGCGATGGCCGCGCGCAGCGCCGCGAGGTCCGCAAACGGGCGCTCCGGGCGGACGAATTCCAGCAGCTCTACCTCCGCCTGTTTTCCATATAAGTCGCCCGCAAAATCCAGCAGGTTAGTCTCTACCGAGACATCCACCCCGTTGTGCAGCGTCGGCCGCCGGCCGATGTTGGTGATCCCGCCATAGCTCTCGCCGTTTTCCAGGCGCAGCCGGGCGATATACACGCCAAGCGGCGGGATGAGCTTGCCCGGCGCGGCATAGAGGTTTGCCGTGGGGAAGCCCAGCGTCCGCCCCACCTCGCGCCCGTGCACAATCTCACCGGCAATGCTGTAGGGCCGGCCCAAAAGCTCCGCCGCCAGCGGCATGTCGCCCGCGCGGACGGCCGCCCGGATGCGCGTGCTGCTGATCGCGTCGCCGCCCTGCTCCATCTTCTGCACGATGCGGCACTGCACGCCGTGCGCCGCCGCATAGGCCCGGAGATAGTCCGCGTCGCCCTCTGCGCCGCGCCCAAAGGTGAAGTTATACCCCGCGATCCATACGCCGCCCCGGTAGCGCTCCAGCAGGCTCCGGGCAAATTCCTCGCGGCTCTGCTCCGCGATCTCGCGGTCAAACGGGCGCATGGCCAGGTAATCGATGCCCATCGCCGCGACCGCCCGCGCCTTTTCCTCCGGCGAAAAGAGCATTTCCCGCTCTCCGCCGAAATAGGCCGAGGGGAGCGAGGAAAAGGTGTATACCAGGCTGTGCATCCCCCCTGCCTGCGCGACCTGCCGGGCCTCGGCCAGGATCTGCCGGTGCGCCCGGTGCAGGCCGTCAAACATGCCGAGCGCGATCACATTCTGCCCCGCAAAGCGGGTGTTCTCTGTCACGATCTGCATAGGCCCTCCCTAGTACAGCGGGATGCGCAGCTTGGGTGCGCCCCGCTCCGCCTCGCCCACGCCATAGAAAGTCTCCCCGCAATATAGGGAAAACTGCCCCGTGGGCAGTGGCCCGGCCGCCCGCAGCTTCTGCCCGTGCTCGATGGCAAAGCGCTGCTCCTCCCCCAAATGCACTCGGGGCAGTGCGCGCACCACCTCTTCCGGCGGGATGCAGAAGGAAAAGTCCCCCTGTGCGGCGCAGCGCGCGATCTCGTCCAGCGTCCAGGCCTGCTGTACGGCAAACTCCCCCGACCGCTCGCGCATGAGGAAGGAGGTGTACGCGAGCTCGCCCATTGAAGCCGCAATGTCCTCCAACAGTGTGCGGACATAGGTGCCTTTGGAACAGCGGATGCGCAGCAAAAACTGCTCCGGCCCGGTCTGCGCCAGCACCTCGATGCCGGAGATGCACACCCGGCGCGGCGGTTTGGGCAGATCAATTCCCCGGCGCGCCAATTCATAGGACTTCTTTCCACCCACCTTGATCGCCGAATAGGCGGGCGGCGTCTGCATCTGTTCGCCCAGGAAGGCTTGGCAGGCCGCCTCCAGCCGCTCTGCCAGCCGCGTGCGGTCAGTCTGCTTTTC
>CAKTFI010000033.1 GCA_934555865.1 uncultured Christensenellaceae bacterium
GTCCGCAGCCGCCCGGCCCCGAGGCCGAAGCTGCCTTCACGGTACGAATCCGGCACGCTCTTGAGCGCCTCCTCCGTCGTCCGCAGGATGACCGGCAGCACCATGATGGCCAGCGTGCACGCGCCGGACAGCAGGCTCAATTTCCATTTCAGCCAGTTGACGAAGAACAGCATGCCGAACAGGCCGTAGACGATGGAGGGGATGCCGGTGAGCGTCTCCGCCGTGAGCCGGATGACCGACACCAGCTTATTGCCCTTGCCGGTGTATTCCACGAGGTAGATCGCCGCGCCGATGCCGAGCGGCAGGCTGATCGCCAGGCTCAACAGCACCATGAGCACCGTGTTGATGAGCGCGGGTAGGAGCGACACATTGACCGAGTCGTATTTCCAGGCGAACAGGCTGGGCTTCAGGTACGGGATGCCCTTTAGGAGGATATACCCGACGAGGAAGACCAGCACAAGCACGGTCAGCGCTGCCGCCGCGCGCACCAGGGCGCGCTGTGCCTTGGCGCACCGGCGCTGGATCTTCGGCATGTTGGCCCGGCGCTTATCCTCGCGCCGCCGCGCGGCCGCCAGACGCGCCTGCCGCCGTGCCTCTCGCTTTTGCGCGCGCGCGTCCTTTTCGGGCGCGGCCTCCGTTTGTATCAAGCGTTTGTTCATACCGTCTCCGACCTCCGTTTCAGGGCGCTGAACGACAGGTTCAATAGCAGGATAAAGACAAACAGCACAAGTGCCGTCGCGATCAGCACTTCGCGGTGCAGGTCGGTCGCATAGCCCATTTCCAGCACGATGTTGGTCGTGAGCGTGCGGATGCCTTTTAGCAGGTTGCCCGTGATGCGCGGCTGGTTGCCCGCGACCATCATAACCGCCATTGTTTCCCCGATCGCGCGGCCGATGCCGAGCACGACGCCCGCCAGCACGCCGCTGCGCGCCGCGGGGAACAGGATCTTGAACACGCTGCGCTCATGCGTCGCCCCGAGCGCCAGCGCGCCCTCGTAATAGGTCTGCGGGACGGCGTCGAGCGAGGACTTCGCCACGGTGATGATGGTCGGCAGGATCATGATGCCGAGCAGGATGGAAGCCGTCAGGATGCTGCTCCCGAGCACGGGCACGATGACCACCAACCCGAAAAAGCCGTATACCACCGAGGGGATGCCCGCGAGCAGCTCCACCGCCGGGTTCAGGATCTTGGCCGCGGGGCGGGAAGCGAACCGCGACAGATAGAGAGCCGTCAAAATGCCCGTCGGCACGCCGAACAGGATCGCCCCGGCCGTGATGTACAGGCTGCCCACGATCATGGGCAGGATGCCGTAGATGTCATTGCCCGGCCGCCAGACCTTGCCCGAGAGGAACTTGAACAACCCCACCTCGCGGATGGCCGGAATGCCGTTGGCCAGCAAAAAGACGCAGATCAAAATCACAGCAAGGATGCTGACACAGGCCGCCAGCAAAAACAGCACGCGGGCAAAGCCTTCCTTGAATCTCCCTTTAGGAGCCTTTTTTACAGTTCGCATACACTTTCCTCAAATCGCACCCGGCCCGTCTTTGCCGGACGCCTTTCTTTCTTTTCGCATTCAGCATATCGCATAATTCTAAAAAGCGCATACCGCAAATGTCAAATCGAGGTAAAATCCCGCTTTATAGGGCGGTTTTGTTTATTTTTCCCACAAATCGGGTATCCTTTTGATAAGGATTTTACATTCCCGCCGCCTCCGCGGCCATTTCTGCAAAGGATTTTTACATGAAGAAACAAATTAAGACCATCGTTGCTGCACTCTTCGCCCTTGGCCTCGTTTGCTATACCATTTTTTCGCTTTCGGCGCTGTCCGCCCCGGTGCGCGCGGACTTTTCCACGGACGCAGCCTTCGCCGCCGCAGAGGAAGCGTTTGCGGCCGAACGGGCGGCGGTGCACGCCCACCTGACCATCGGGGCACTTGCAGCCGCGGCGCTTGCCTTCGCACTCGAAGCCGCGCCCGTGGCCGTCGTTGCCATGTGCCTGCCTATCTACTTCTCCCTGACCGGCATCTTGTCCTTTGAGCAGGCGTTTTCCGGCTTTGCCAATTCCACGGTCATCCTGTTTACTGGGATGTTCGTGCTGGGCGCGGCCATGTTCCAAACGGGATTGGCGCAGCGGATCGGTCTGTTGGTCGTGCGGCTATTCGCCGGGTCGGAGCGCCGGCTCGTCCTGGGCGTCATGCTGCTCACAGCGGGGATGTCCGCCTTTTTATCCAACACAGGGACGGTGGCGGTGCTGCTCCCCGTGTGCATCGGCATCGCCGATTCGCAGGGCTGGAGCCGCGCCAAGCTGCTCTTCCCCATGGCCATCCTGTCCTCGGCGGGCGGGATGTGCACGCTCATCGGCACGCCGCCCAACCTCACGGTCAACGCTGTGCTCACCGCCTATGGGTATGAGGGGCTCTCCTTTTTTGAATACGCCTGGTTCGGCGTGCCCGCGACGCTGCTCGCCATCCTCTACTTCGCCCTGTTCGGCCGCCGAATCATCCCCGAGCGCGTGCATCACGATGCGCAGGTCTCCCCGGCGCACGAGGTCATGCACAGCACGAAAAAGCAGTGGATCGCGGGCGGAATCCTGCTGCTCGTCATCCTGTTCATGGCACTCGACTGCATTCCGCTGGCGTTGGTCGCGGCGACTGGCGCGCTCGCCGCAGTGATCTTTGGCTGTATCGACGAAAAGCAGGCCTATCAGGCCATCGATTGGTCGACCATCTTCCTGTTCGCCGGGGCGCTGTCGCTTGCCAACGCGATGGCCTCGACCGGCGCGGGCTCCATCCTGGCAAACCTGTGCATCCGGGCGCTCGGCGGCAACCCCAGCCCGTATGTGCTGTTCAGTGTGCTCTTTTTGGCCTGCGGCGTGCTCACGCAGTTCATGTCCAACACGGCCTCGGCCGCACTGCTCTGCCCCATCGGGCTGGAAATCGCCTCTTCGCTCGGCGTCTCGCCGATGGCCGTCGTGCTGGCGCTCGGCTTTTCCGCCTCGGCGGCCTATTGCACGCCCATCGCCACCCCGCCCAACACGCTCATCTGCGGGCCGGGCAGCCTGAAGTTTCTGGACTTTGTCAAGGTCGGCGGGCCGCTGTTCCTGCTCACCTACCTGCTCGCGCTGCTGCTCATCCCGCTGCGTTGGCCGTTCGCGCTGGCCTAATTCCCCACACGCAAAAAACCGCCGCGAGGCATGCGCTCTGCGGCGGTCTTTTGTTGCCTGTTTGTGTTTAGCCGAGAATCTCTTTCCAGGAATCAACATTTCCGAGAAAAATCTCCTTGATCTGTTCGCTCAAAAGCTCTTCGGCCGGGTTTTCGTTGTTCACGACCACCGCAATGCCGTCCATCGCGATCGTGATCGGCGAGAGGCCCTTTTCCAGCTCGCTGTCTTTGAGCTCACGCGAAGCCATGCCGATGTCGCAGCTGCCCGCAATCGCCGAGCTCATGCCCGTCGAGGAGTCGCTCTGCTGCACTTCGATGCTCGCGTTGGTGTTCACGGCCAGATAGGCTTCCTTGAGCTTTTCCATGACCGGCGTGACCGAGGAGGAACCCGCGACGACGATCTTGCCCTCCGGCTTGGTGCCGCTATACGCCTTGGCATCGTCCACCACGCTCACATAGCCCGCGTCGGTGATGACCTTCTGCCCTTCCGCGCTCTGGATGAAGGCGAGAAAGTCCTTGGCCAGATCGCTCAAGCTCTCTTCCTTGACGGCGACATTGAACGGACGCGCCACTTTATAGGTTCCTGCCTTGACATTGGCGACGGTCGCTTCCACGCCGTCCACCTTGACAGCCTTGACCGTATTGTTGAGCGACCCGAGCGAGATATACCCGATCGCGTAGGGGTTGCCCGCGACGCTCGTCATCATGACCGAGGTGCTGTTGGTCGTGTCCGCCTCGACCGTAGTCATATCGACCTTGTTGCCGTCGGCGTCCTTCTGCTCGATGCCCATCAGTTCGATGAACGCGCCGCGCGTGCCCGAGCCCTCTTCGCGCGTGATGACCTTCACGGCCTTGCTTGTATCAAATTTGCTTACCGGCGTGACATCCGAGGAACCTCCGGCCGGTTCCTGCTTCTGGCAGCCTGCGGCGGCGAACAGGAAGAGCGCCGCCATCAAAAATACTATCGTTCGTTTCATGTTTGTTACCTCACTTTACTTTTCTATGTCGTCCTTTTCTTTACGGCTATAGAATAGTCAAAAAACATCAAAAACGAATATTGGTCACATCAAATCTCTGTAAAACCAACAAAAAAACCGGAGCGCCGCCGCACTCCGGTTTTTCATGTATTCTGCCCCTCAAAGAAGGCCTTCGATCATGGCCTTTAGGTCGTGATCCGTTTCGGGCAAATCCTTTAGGATCTCGTTGAGGTCCAGACCCTCATAGGTGTCGTCTAGGCCGTATTCGCGCCGCAGTTCCTCGGGCATTTCCCGCCAGACCTTGTTGGAATCCAGCCCCGTCGTCTTGGACAAAAGCTCCACTGCGTCCCGCTCGATCGCATGGTGATACTTTTCCTTGAAGCTCTTGAGCTGCGCCAGCTCTGCGGCGAGGGCGTCCTTCTTTTCACGATACTCGTTTTCCATGTCCGACTGCCGGTCGTACATGGAGCGCACATAGTCGTCGCCTTCCTGCTTAGCGGCCGTCTTGATCTTTTCCGCCTCGGCCTTGGCATCGTCCAGCATCGCGGCGCAGTTCTTTTCTGCCGTGATCATCGCCGCCGCCATCGAAGCCGACTGCTTTTCGTACATGGCGTTTTTCTCCTGTACCGACGCAAGCTCCGCCGAGAGCGCATCCACCCGGGTCAGCAATTCTTCCAAAAAGGCGTCCACCTGCCGGGCGTCATACCGCCCCCACTTGCTGTCAAAGCGGATGCCTTCAATGTATTCTCTCAGTTCTCCCATGCAACATGCTCCTTTCCGCACCGCTTACAGGTCGGTTTCCGCCCCGTCTTCCAATTCGTTTGTCGAGATCTCGATATTCGAGGGCACCACCACAAAGATGTTGCGCGCCGCACGGCGAATGTCGCCGTTTAAGGCATAGACCGCGCCGCTGATGAAGTCCAGGATGCGCTGCGCCACCGCGGGGTTGATCTCGTCCAGGTTGACGACCACCGGCTTGCGCGCGCGCAGGCTGTCGATCACGCTCTCTGTCTCGTCATAGGAGGAGGGTTTGAAGATGACCATCTTCATGTCGCGTTCCCCCACCGCGACCGCCGGCGCCGGACGGGAATAGTCGGGCATGGAGATCACCTTGCTCCCCTTGGCCGCGCCGCGCCGCTCGCGCAGGCTCGGTTCCGCGGAGGAAGCCGCCTCCCCCTCGTCATAGCTGCCATAGCCGGTGTCGTATTCGTCGTATTGCTCGCCGTCTTCCTCATACTGCGGCGGGATCTCTTCGTAATACTCTTCCTCTTTGTTTTTTTTGCCAAACGCCTTCTTCAAAAAACCCATACGTCTTCTCCTTTAGTAATTCCGCCGGCCAAAAATCGACGAACCGACCCGCACCAGGTTGGCACCTTCCTCAATCGCGGCCTCAAAATCGCCGGACATGCCCATCGAGAGCCATTCGCGGCTCACCTGTTCCGTTTCGGGGAGGCCGTCGAACAGCTGCTTCATGCGGGCGAAATAGGGGCGCGCCGCCTCCGGCTGTTCCACGATCGGGGCGATGGCCATGAGCCCGCGGACGCGGATATGCGCCATCGGCGCAAGCGCCTCCAAAAAGGCGGGGAGCTCCTCCTCCGCGATGCCGGCTTTGCTGTCCTCCCGGCCAATGTTGATCTGCACCAGGCAGTCCGTTTGCACGCCGTGCTTTGCCGAAAGGCGCTCGATCTCCGCCGCGACCTCCAGGGAGCACAGCGAATGGATCAGTTCCGTTTTCCCAATTATATACTTAACTTTGTTTTTTTGCAATCGGCCGATCATGTGCCAGCGCACATTTTCCGGGAGTTCCGGCATTTTTTCCATCATTTCCTGTACGCGGTTCTCGCCGAGGTCGGCGATGCCTGTGCCGAGCGCCTCCCGAATGCGGCCGAGGTCGACCGTCTTGCTCACCGCGACCAGGCGGATGTCCTCCGGGCGGCGGCCGCTTTTTTTCGCGCTTTCCTCGATGCGCGCGCGCACCTGCGCAATGTTTTCCGCTACTGACATAGGTTCCCCCTTCTCAATAATAGATCTCGCTCCCGACGGCAAGCGAGCCCTCCGCCCCGACGGCGCGGAGGATGGCGATCTTATCCTGCCGGATGAGCACCTCGACCGGCGCGAATTCCTTCTTGCCCTCGTGGACATAGTACACGCCCGTCTGCCCGTCCTTTTCCTTGAGCGCGGACACCGGCACGCGGATGCCCACATAGCGCGCAGAAACCTCCACGCTCACCTGGCGCGCACGCAGCAGCTTGTCCACATCCTCGTTGAAACGGAAGAAGTACAGCTCCTTGCCGGACTCGCTCACATGCCCCACGACCGAGGCGGTGTAGGTATAGTCCGCCCCGAAGGAGAAGGTCACGGTAAACGCCGTGTCCTGCGCGAATTCGGTCACTTCCTTGTCCATGACCAGCGCGACATACCATTCGTTGCGGTCGACCAGGCGGTAGAGCGGCTTGGACTGCGCCGCCGCGGATTCATAGCTAAATGTGCCGTTTAGGATGTTGTTGATGTTTTTCACGGTCAGCAGCTCCATGTTTTCCGGCGTCAAGAGCGTCTCCGTCCCGTCGAAATAGAAGCTCACGACGCCGTCGCTTTCGGCCACGAGCGTCCGCTTATAGTTCTGAATCTTGGTGATAAGCGTCTGCTCCTGCGCATAGAAGGCGGAAAGCTGGCTGTCCTCCTTGGCCGCGCGGCGCAGGATGTCCGCGCGTTCCTCCATCAAGAGGCGAATGTCCCGCTGGAGCTGATCCAGGCTGCCTGCCTGCGCCCCCGTAATCACGGCGCGGATCTCGTCGGTCTTGGCCGCAATCTGCTTATTGAGCGCGACCATATCCTCGTCGATGATGCCGCTCTGGGCGTTGTTTTGCTGATAATCGAGGATCTTTTCCTGCAATTCCTTGAGGGCTGCATAGTCCTTATCGCTATAGTCGTTGCTGTAGACATCCGCGATGGGCGACCCCGCCGAGAGCACCTGCCCCTCCTGCGCAATGTATTCCGCCCGGCCGTAGCCCTCTGCCGAATACAGGCGCTCGGAACGGATGAGCACGCCCTGCCCCGCGACGGAAAAATTCACCGTATCGCGCTCGGCGGCAAAGGTCTTTTTGCGCAGCAGCACCATCAAAAGCAGGCTCAGTACCAGCACCCCGGCCAGCCCGGCCGCAATATATTGCAGTCGCTTCCTCTGCTCCTGCTGTTTTTCGACCTGATTGCGTCTGCCCCGCCGGATCACCCGGCGCTGCATCTGTCGATCTGCCATATCCTTCTCCCTAAAAAGTATCGATTATTCCATATAGGCGCGCAGCTTTTTCAAAATGCGCCGCTCCGCACGGGAAATATACATCTGCGAAACCCCGAGGCTCTCGGCCACCACACTTTGCGGCCGATGCTGCCAAAAGCGCTCCCGCAGGATGCGCTGCTCGGTCGCATCCAGGTAGGTGAACGCCTTTTCCACCAGGTTTCTGCGCTCGATCTCGGCAAAGCCCGTGTCCTCGCTGCCGAGAAAATCCTTGATTGCGCTCTCGTTTTCCTCGTCGCCGATGATGCGCTCGAGTGAGGAAACGCTCACCGAGCGCTGCATCTCCATGAGCTCCAGCACGCGCTCCTCCCCCACCTGCATGGCCTCCGCGATGTCGCTCACCGTGAGCATGCCGCGCTTTTCCAGGGATTCCTTGACCTCGGAAAAGGCCATGAGCTGTTCGCTGTCCCGCCGGGAAATGTGCATCATGCGCGTCTTGTCGCGGAAGTAATTCTTGATCTCGCCGATGATGGTCGGTGCGGCAAAGGTGGAGAACTTGAAGCCGCGCGACGGGTCGAACCGCTCGATCGCCCCGATGAGTGCGACCGAGGCGACCTGCACGAGGTCCTCATAGTCCACGCCACGCCCCGCAAAACGCGAAGCGATGCCCTCCGCCAGCCGCAGATTGCGCTCTACGATGAGGTTGCGCAGCGTGAGGTCGCCCGTTTCCTTATAAAGTTGTATGAGCTGGGCGGTATCCTTGCCCGCAAGATCCTTCGTGTCCACGCGCGTACACTCCTAGTTCCAAAAGCGGATGGAGATGCTCTGGCAGACGCCCTCGCGGTAATTTAGGCTGCATGCGTCCGCCATCGCCTCCAGCATGGCGCGGGAGACCTCGTCCGCAATGCTCGGGAACTGCCGCCCCTCGATCGAGAGGAGGATCTCCAGCGTGTGGTCCGCCGCCTCGCGGGCGGTGCAGAGCAGCACGCCGTCCTCCGCCGCGCCCGCGAGCAGGATGGAGCATGCCTCGGCCGCGGCCATCTTGATGTCCTCGATCGTCTCTGCCGGGAAGTCCAGGCGCACCGCCAACCCCGCCAAAAACAGGCGGATGGGCAGGATGTATTTGGGCTGCGCGGGGACGCGCACCGCTGCACATTCCTGTTCCTTCACTCTGCCTCGCCCCCTTCCGCAAAGGAAAATGCCCGGTCAAGCCCCGTCATTTCCAGAATTTTGTAAATATACGGCTGCAAATTGCAGATGCGAAAGGCATGCCCCTCCGCCTTTTTCTGCGCCGCCGTCTCGGCCATCCGCTTGAGCACCGCCGAGTCCACATAGCGCAGCTGCGCGCAGTCGAACAGGATGTCCGCCCCTTCCGTCCCCGAAAGCGCCTCGCCCACCTGCGGCAGGTCGAACAGGTCGAGATACCCCACCGGGCAGACCACCCAGGCGTTCCGCGCCGGGTCAAAATGCTTAGTGATCGCCATGTTGCTTCCTTATTCCGCGTTCAGGCGGTCGACAATGTCCAGCACCTCGCCGATGTCGTCGATGCTGTAATCCGCCCCGCTGTGACGCATCTTTTCTTGATCGTAATATCCGCCCATGCGCGCGACGCTCACGGCATGCGCACGAAGCCCCGCGCCGACATCCGTCATGCTATCGCCCACCATCATGCATTCTTCGGCCGCGACGCCCGCGTGTTCCGCGCAGGCCAGCACGCTCCACGGATCGGGCTTGGGCGCGGCCATGTCGTCCGCCGAGAGGATGAGGTCCATATACGGCGTGACGCCCAGGTTTTCCAGCACGCCCATCGTCGCGCCGCGCGGCTTCATGGTCGCCACCGACATCCGGATGCCGCGGGCTCGCAGGCCGTCCAGCACCTTCTGCGTGTTCGGATAGAGCACGGTGTCGATGCAGTTTTCGCGGGCATAGAGCGCCTCGTAGTCCCGCAGGTCCTCCTCGAGGCCGTCTTTTGGGATGCCCAGCGCGTCATAGACCCGCTCCATCAGTTTGCGCGCACCGTTGCCGATGGAACGGCGCGTGAGATCTTCAATATTGCCAAAATCGCCATATTTTGCGATCGTCTTAGAGATCGCCGCCGCGATGTCCGGGATGGTGTCCGCGAGCGTCCCATCCAGATCGAATATGACCAATTTGATGTGCTTTGCCATAAAAATTACCCTCTTTTGCGTTTTCTCTACAATCTGTTTTATTATACTACATCCTTCGCCCTTCTTCCAATAGCAAAACGCAAATTCACAGAGTTTTTACCCCTCTCCACCCCGCCCAGGCAGGCGGAAATGCAGCATCGCCCACAGCAGGCTGCAAAAAGACCATCCAAAAAGGCGCCGTGCCAATGCACAGCGCCCCTTTGTTGCCCAAAGAACCGAGCGGGAGGAAGCCCTCCGTCAAAATCAGATCGTCCCGCGCACGGTCAGGGTGGTGACGCCCGGGCTCACGCTCCACAGGCCAGTCGCGGCGTCCTGCGTATAGGTGGCCGCCGGGACGGTGATCGCGCCCGCGGTCGTCACAAATTCGCCGGTCGCGGCGTCATAAGTGTAGTTGCCCTCCTGCGGCCAGGCCGTGCCATTCAGGCTGACCACGATCGGCGCTTGAAGCGCCGGGTTGAAGGTGTCGCGCAGCACGAGGGCGTCCGCCGCGTCCACCGCCGTCGCCCCGGTGTTCTGGATGGTGAAGGTGTAGGTGATCTCCCCGTTTTCCACGACGGTCGTGGGACTCAGCGCCTTCTGGATGCTGAGGTCGGCGGCCGGATCGGCGGCCACCGTCTCCGCCGCCGTCACCGGGTTGGCGAGCCCGTCGCCCGTGATCTCCAGGCTGTTTGTGACCTCGCCCTCCGTGCCCAGCGGCGCATAGCCGTTGGCCCGCACGCGGTAGACGAGCACGGCTTCCGATCCCGCCGGCACGCGGACGCCCGTGATGACCATCGGCGGCCCGGCCTCTGCGGTGAGGGACGCCTGCGGCCGCCCCGCCACATAGTAGAGCACCGGGTCGCCCGTATAGGCAAGCGGCGTGACCTCGCCGCCCGCGCCCGCATATGCCCCGAGATTGTCGCGGATTGTGAGGCCGGTAAGGTCGGTCGCGCCCGCGTTTTGCAGGCTCACCACATAGGTCAGGATTTCGCCCGGGCGATACAGCCCCGCGGTCGCCCGTTTTTGTGCCGTCAAGACCTGCGTGATCTCGCCGGTCACGAGGTTGGAATTGGTCGTGATGCCGCGATAGGTCATCGTCGCCTGATTGGTAAATTGCGCCATATCGATTTTCTCGCTTTCTATTCGGAAATTTCTGCATCTCTGCCCTATATCCTATTCCCGAACAGGTAAAAGCGTGCGGCGCGTCAGATCGCCATGCCGCGCCCGAGGGGACTCCCCGTTCGGGCGGGTATAGGGGCAACTGCAAGAAAAATGCTCCCGATCGCTCGGGAGCACCAAAGGTTTTTCCGCCGGACGGAGTGGCGGGCGCATACGGCGCATGCCCAACTTTCCGTCATTTCAGAAAACGCTTTCTTTTTCATCAATAGTAGGTCGCAAAATCGCTCCAGAATCCGTTCACCGCGCCGTTCACGACGCCGACCACCGCGCAGATGGCGGCAATCAGGACGATCACGCTCAGCGCCAGACCGATGGAGCCGGTGATGATGCCGGCCGTGGCCATGCCGCCCTGCTGCTTCTTCTTGCCCAGGATGCCAAAGACCAAGCCCAGGATGCCGCAGATGATGCCGATGAGCGGCGACCAGAAGAACACGAGCGAGCAGATGCCGAGCACCAAACCAGAAATTGCCATGCCGCGGCTCTGCTTCGGCGCAGGCGGCGGAGGCGGGAACGCGCCCGGCACACCGGGCTGCGGCGCATACGGCGGCTGCGGCGGCACGGGAGCATTGGCGTATAC
>CAKTFI010000034.1 GCA_934555865.1 uncultured Christensenellaceae bacterium
GATCACGGTGCTCAAGAACGCCTTTGAGAGAGCGGACTATACCTTTGTGAAGTTCACGTTGGATAAGGAAGGCATGCAGGACATCCCGGCGGACTTCCGGATGAAGGAAGGGAACATCACGCTGTATGCGCAGTGGATGAAGAAAGAAAAGCCGCCGGTCACGCCGGTCACGGGCGATTCCGCGAGCCTGGCATTCTGGGCGGGCGCGATGCTGCTGAGCTGCGCGGGTATCGTGCTGCTGAGCCAGATGAAGAAGCGCGCGCATAGATAAGCGCATCCGGCAAAAAGCCGGATATGGAAGAATTGGAGAAGGGAAAGGGACTGTGGAAGCTCTGCAGTCCCTTTTTTGTGTCTGTGTTTTGAAAGAACCGATGCCGGGGAGGACGGCGCAGGGGGGCGGGAAGTTTACCGGCCGCGCTCTGGCTGCCAAACGAGGGATCCTTGGCGCGGCTTCCCCGGTACGGCAGCGGGCCGCAAAGCAAACAGTTGGCATGCAAAAAAATTTGAGAAATTCTTCCCTTCCCCTTGACAAGGACGGGGGAAGCAATTATTATAATTCATATAAAACCTATCAATAATATATGAATTAAAGAAGGGCGCGGATATGCGGCATGTTTTTCGATGTTGAATGGAGAAGCGGTACAAACGGGACGAAAAGAACGGAAAATCCATCAAGACCGGGAAAAGGAGAAAAACAATGAAAGTATATCAGAAAATTACGGATTTGATCGGCGGCACGCCGCTGTTGGAACTTGGCAACTATGAAAAGAAGCACGGCCTGGAGGCGAAGATCCTCGCCAAATTGGAATATTTCAACCCGGCGGGGAGCGTGAAGGATCGCATCGCGCGGGCGATGCTGGACGAGGCGGAGGCTTCCGGTGCGCTCAAGCCGGGCAGCGTCATCATCGAGCCGACGAGTGGCAACACGGGCATCGGCCTGGCGGCGGTGGCGGCCTCGAGAGGCTATGAGGTGATCTTGACCATGCCGGAGACGATGAGCGTGGAGCGCCGCAACCTGCTCAAAGCCTATGGCGCCAAGCTGGTGTTGACGGACGGGGCGAAGGGCATGAACGGGGCGATCGTCAAGGCCAAGGAATTGGCGGCGCAGACGCCGAACAGCTTCATCCCGAGCCAGTTCACCAACGCGGCCAACCCGGAGGTGCATCGCCGCACGACCGGCCCGGAGATCTGGCAGGATACGGACGGCACGGTCGACATCTTTGTCGCGGGCGTGGGCACGGGCGGCACGATCACTGGCGTGGGCGAATACCTGAAGGCGCAGAACCCCAAGGTGCAGGTCGTCGCGGTGGAACCGGCGGGGTCCCCGGTGCTGTCCAAGGGCGTGGCTGGGCCGCATAAGATCCAGGGGATCGGCGCGGGCTTTGTGCCGGAAACGCTGAATACCAAGGTATATGACGAGGTGATCCCGGTGGAGAACGACGAGGCCTTTGCGACCGGCCGGGAGATCGCGCGGAGCGAGGGCGTGCTGGTAGGCATTTCCTCCGGCGCGGCGCTGTACGCGGCGACGGAGCTGGCAAAGCGCCCGGAAAACAAGGGCAAGACGATCGTTGTGCTCATGCCGGACACGGGGGACAGATACCTGTCGACGCCGATGTTCGCGGAATGATGCGAGCGAAAACGAAAAAAGAGAGGAGAAACTCCTCTCTTTTTTCGTGCGCAATATGGGGAAAAGCGGCCGCAGAACGGTGGCGTTGGAAAAAGCGGACGGCACGCCACGCAGCGCATTTTTCCATCAAACAGCGGTTTCTTTTGCCGCATCGCCTCTGCTGCATTTGAAGCGACATACAGCGTTTAGCACATCGCCAAGGCGCGCGAAGCCTGCCGGAACTCCGGGTTAGATGCTGTAGTCGCCGCCGCGGCGCGCCGCCTGCTGATCCAGGATGTCTTGCAGCGTGATGTGATCAAGATAGTCGTCGATGACTCGCTCCAGCCCCTCCCAGATGGGGAGCGTAACGCATTGCCCGCAGCGCGTACAGGGGTTTGGGTCCTGCTCCATGCAGGGAACGGGCGCAAAGCTGCCCTCTGTGACGCGCAGGATGTCGCCGACCGTGTATTGACCGGGCGCCTTGGCGAGGCGATACCCGCCCTGAAACCCGCGGCTCGTCTGCAAAAAGCCCGTCCGGTTGAACAGGGGAATGATCTGCTCGAGGTATTTTTTGGAGATCTCCTGCCGCTTGGCGATGTCCTTGAGGGCGATGTATTCCCCGTTTTGGTGCTCGGCCAAATCGATGAGCATGCGCAGGGCATAGCGCCCTTTGGTAGAAATTTTCATAGAACCCCTCCTATATGCTTATAATACCATAGGTTTTCTAGGTAATCAAGAAGCGCGCCGCAAATTGCCTTTTGGCGGGGGCTATGCTATACTGGGGGTACTTTTTTTGGGAGGAGGCCGCCGGAGCTTGCCTGCGGCGGGGCGCGTATGCTGCACGATCGGTTTCAAAAAATGCATCCGCGGGTGCTGTGCCTGTATTTCGCGGGCGTGCTGCTCGTATCCATGTTGACGCTGCATCCGGTGTTTTTGGGCGTGAGCCTGGCGGCGGCCCTAGGCACGCATGTGCTCCTGCGGGGCGGACGCGCCACGGGGCGGATGCTGTGCGGAATCCTGCCGGCGATGCTGCTCATCGTGGGGATGAACCTGCTCTTTCAGCACGCGGGCGTCACGCTATTGTGGTATTTGCCGAACGGAAACCCTGTCACGCGGGAGGCGATCCTCTATGGCACCGCCACGGCGGGGATGTTTGCAGCGACCGTCCTCTGGGCCGCCTGCTACCAGGAAGTGGTCACGGCGGAGAAATTTTGGGATCTGCTGCGGGGGAAGCTCCCGGCGTTTTCGCAGCTGTGGGTGCTCGCGCTGCGGTTTGTGCCCAGGTTCCACCGCCGGATGCGGCGCGTTGCGGCGGCACAGGCGCAGATCGGGCGCGGCACGGAGGCAGGCAGCCCGCGCCTGCGCCTGCAAAACGGCGCACGGGTGTTTTCGATCGCGATGACCTGGGCGCTGGAGGACGGGATCGTCACGGCGGACTCCATGCGCAGCCGGGGGTACGGCGCGGGGCCGCGCAGCCGGTTTTCCCGCTATCGCTGGAGCGGTCGGGAGCGGGCCATGTTTTGGGGGCTGCTCCTGCTGCTCGGGAGCGTCCTTGCGGCGGCGCTCTGCGGCGCGATGCGGGCAGTGTATTATCCGGCGATCCGGTTTGCGGTCTCGCCGATGCTCTATGTAGGCGGCGCGTGCTATGGTGCATTTTGCGCATTCCCGCTGCTGCTGGCGGGAGGAGAGAGGATACGATGGCGGAAGTTGCGGTTCGAGAACTGAGTTTTCAATATCCGGGGTGCCGGGAACAGGCGCTGCGGGAGGTCTCCCTGACTCTCCCGGCGGGCGGGATCACGCTGCTCTGCGGCTATTCCGGGAGCGGCAAAAGCACGCTGCTGCGGCAGATGAAAAGCTGCCTGGCGGCGCACGGGACGCGCAGCGGGCAGATCCTGCTGGACGGGCGGCCGCTGGAGGAGATCTCCTGGCAGGAACAGGCGCGGCGGATCGGGTTTGTGCTGCAGCAGCCGGAGGAACAGCTCGTAAGCGAGCGAGTGTATGCTGAATTGGCGTTCGGGCTGGAAAACCTCGGCTATCCGCCGGAGAAGATTCGCCTGCGCGTGGCGGAGGTCGCCACCTTTTTTGGGATCGACGGCTGGTTTTCCAAAAAGGTGGACGAGCTTTCGGGCGGAGAGAAGCAGATATTGAACCTGGCGGCGGTCGTGGCGATGGACCCGGAGGTGCTCATTTTGGACGAGCCGACGAGCCAGCTGGACCCGATCGCCGCGGCGGAATTCCTGCAATTGCTGCGCAAGCTGCGGGACGAGCTCGGGATGACGATCCTGCTGTCGGAGCACCGGCTGGAGGAGGCGCTGCCGCTGGCGGACGCCATGGCGGTGCTGGAGGAGGGAAGGGTCGTCGCGTTTGGGAAACCGCGGGCGGTGATGCAGGAGCTTGCGGAGGCGCCCATGGCCGCCGCATTCCCGACGGCGGTGCGGATGTTCTGGGCGGCGGGCGCCGCGGGGGAGGCTCCTGTGACGATCGGCGAGGGGCGCGCGTGGCTGGCGGCGCAGAACCCGCGGCCGGCCCCTCGCGCCGAGGCGGAGGCAGCGCACGGGGCGGAATGCCTTCGCCTGCGGGAGGTCTGCTTTCGCTATACAAAAGCGGGGCGGGATGTCCTGGACGGGTTGGACCTCTGCCTGTATACCGGGGAGGTCTATGCGGTGCTGGGCGGCAACGGCACGGGCAAGAGCACGCTGCTGGGCATCCTTTCCGGGCGGCTTATCCCCTATGCCGGGAAAATTTTTGTGCGGGGCGAGCGGCAGAAGCGGCTGCATCCGGCAAGGCAGCGGATCGCCGCCCTGCCGCAGGACCCACGGGAGCTGTTTGTGCGTGAGAGCGTCCGGGAGGAGCTTTGCGAGATGACGCCCGACGCGGCCGCGGCGGCGGAGATGCAGCGGCAAATGGGGCTGGAGGCCTTGGCGGATAGGCACCCCTTCGACCTCTCCGGCGGAGAGCAGCAAAAGCTGGCGCTTGCCAAGGCGCTGCTTATCGATCCGGAGGTGTTGCTGCTGGACGAGCCGACCAAGGGGATGGACGGTAGCCTGAAGCGGGAATTCGGCCGCCTGCTGCGCCAATGGCGCGCGCAGGGCAAGTGCATCCTGCTGGTGAGCCACGACATCGAATTCTGCGCGGACTATGCGGATCGCTGCGGGCTGTTGTTTGACGGGAGCCTGGTGAGCGAGGCCGCCACTTTGGACTTCTTTGCGGAGAATCGGTTCTATACGACGGCGGCGGCGCGGATCTGCCGGGGGATCTTGCCGGGCGTTGTGCGCTGCCGGGAGGTAGAGGCATGCATACGAGGCTAGGCCATGCGGGCTTTTGGGCCGCGCTGTTTTTGGGGATCGCGGCGCTTTTGGGCGTCTCCGTGTTCTGCTGGGGCAACCGGCAATACTATCTGACCTCCTTTTTGCTAGCGGGGTTGATGCTGCTGCCGTTCTTGCTCCGCTTTGAGGGCAGGCGGCCCGGGGCGCGGGAGCTGGTGCTGCTGGCGAGCATGGCGGCGCTGGCCGTCGCCGGGCGGGCGGCGTTTTACTGGCTGCCGCAGGCAAAGCCGGTGAGCGCGGTCGTGATCCTGACGGCAGTGATCCTGGGGCCGGAGGCGGGCTTTCTGACCGGGGCGCTGGCAGCACTGCTTTCGAACTTCTTTTTTGGGCAGGGTCCGTGGACGCCATGGCAGATGATCGGCTTTGGCCTGGTGGGGTTTTTGGGCGGCAAGCTGTTCTATGGGAAGCGAAAAAGCCGCCTGGGGCTGGCGGTCTATGGGTTCTTTTCGGTGCTGCTCGTCTACGGTGGGCTGCTGGACACGGCGAGCCTCTTTCTCTTTCCCGCGGAGATCAGCTGGCAAGCCCTGCTCGCGCTGTATGCGTCCGGATTCCCATTCAATTTGGTGCATGCGGTGGCGACGGTTGTGTTCCTGTGGCTGCTGGATGCCCCGGTGTGCGCCAAGCTGGAACGCCTGGTGCGCAAATACGGAATCGACACAAAGACTGTGCCGCCGCGGGTGCGAGAAAAAGCGGAGAAGCCCTGAGTGACAAGCGAACACCGCGCGCATGCGGAACCGAAGGCCTCCGTCTGTCTAGCAAGGACAGGCGGGGGTCCTTATTTGCGCCTATCCGGGGCAGGGCAAAGGCCGGTGCGAAAAGGCCGCAGATGGGCGGGGCTGTATATCAAATGTACGACAAAAAATCTTTGCAAAAGAAAAAATCAAAACTAACAATAAATTTGATAATTTAGGCCTTCTGTTTTTGTGTTTTGAAATTGTATAGCAGGAATGGAAAATGCCAGTCAGTGACTGGCATTGATTTGTATCCTTTTTTCCAATTCGATAGACGGTACCACTGAATCGGAGAGGCGAGTATATAATTTTGGTTATATGGCAATGAAATGTTTGAATCCTACTGTATGTCAGTGTGTTATTGTATTATGCTAGATTCTTTTAAAGATTTTTCTACATGAATTAACCTTTGTAAATCTTCGCGATATTTATTCACAGCTCCACGCATACATACTTTTCGATTAGTTTCCTCTCTGTCAAGGAATATTTTGGCTGTATAGAATATCCGCATATCATCTATAGATGCAGCTAAGCAATTGTAATTATCAGCCCATTCTTTTAGCTCAACAGAGGGAATGGGCAAGGTAGCCATGCGCCAATAGCAGTTCTGGATTTGGCTAAATTGACCTGTGCAAGCTTGAATAAAAGCATACTCGGGAATTTCTCCATTATCATATTCCTCGAAGTATTTTACAATTTCATATGCTGCTGTCAGTAACGGATTTGCGATATTGCGTGTAAGTTTAATAAGTTCTACATTGCTAACGGCATCTCGTTCGTACAGTTCTGTTAATTGGCTATAAAAGTGAATGGATTTAACCCAGATATCTGACACAATTTTTGAATCTTTATCTAGACGATACCAATTGGCTCTGTTACTTGAGGGGGCTGCCCATCTTGAATTGTAAATCCAGTTTTTTCTAATAATGTCCTCTTGGTTCTTTCCCCAATATACAAAAACTACTGCGGTTGATTTTCCATAAAATCGCATTGCTTGCTGCACGGTTTGAAATTTCCGTAAGGATTTTATTTCTTTTACAATCTGCATTGTATAGCATGCAATTAATTCATCACTAAGGTCGCCTTTTGCGATAGCAAAAACGCGGTAACGCATTTCGATGGATGAATGCAATATTTCTGTAGAGTGTACATCATAATGTGGATGGCAAGATGAATAGATATTATTGGTAACTTTTTCTTCTGCAATTTGAAAGAGAACATCTCCCGGAATGCGACATTTAAAAACTGGATGTTGCAAAGCAATTCCATGTGTCTTTGATATATAATCAGATTCAAGAGCGGCTTGCCTTGCAACATCTATCAAGGATACTTTTCCATTGCGGATTTTTGCATGACAAAGAGCATTTGAAAAACAATAAGTGTACAAACTTACCGTCTTTTCTGGATGGCAAGTCGATGCACTTCCAGTATTGGATGATGCAAATACAGCATAGCCTGAATGAGCATAATCAAAAAGGCTATGGCATGGATTTGTCGTTAACAATTCGGGGACTTCACTATTTCCGGAATAACAGGCGTCAATGATAAGTATTTTTGCATATGCTGGTAATTTGTCAATCTCAGTACAAATTTCAGAAAAATCTTTACATGTATCAGTGAATCTTAATGCAAAAGGGGCACCACCTCCATGCCCGGAAAAATATACAATAACCCTATCGGATTTTGCAATTTTCTCTGAATATAACGAGATCATATCTTTGAAATCGGAATATTTAACCGCGCAGTTCTTTCCACAAACAACAATTTGTTCATGTGGTATCAATAATCCTTTTTCAAGTCCTTGTCTAATACAATCATTGTCACTATGAACAAATGATAAATTCTTGCTGGGGTCATCATATTCAGCAATACTAACGAGGATTGCCCATGTTTTATTCAAACTATTTTTCTCCTATCAAATTATTCAACGATAAATTGTATGACCATAGATGATTTCGCTCACTATCGTCCGGTTGAGCAACAATGCTGTTTTTTGTGCAATATGTGAGTGGTTTTTGAAATTGAACTAAACAAAAGATCGATGTTCTTTGGGGAACCGAACTGTTTATAATAGGGCATTTTTTAAATGTTCATACAATGAAAAAACGCTTTTAAAAAGGCATAGAAATATAAGGGTAACAAATGCTTTTTTATTTGGAACATACTTAATTAAATTCCTTCAGAAAACCTATATTCCTATGAACATCAATTAGCAAAGCAATTAATCCGTTATTTATCTAATACATGCCTCCACAATACAAAGAAAAATAGAATTTAAAGTTGTTCTTTCCAGATTTTAATGTATCCAATATAATCACCAATTATCTGTATATGTCAGTATCACATATCCCTTAATAACTAAAAAACCATTTTCAGTATATCATTAATAAAGAGAATAGGAAAAGACTATTTCCTAGCTTATCTTAAAATGCTCTAGAATAGTGCAGTCAAAATCGTAAATGGAGGTCTATGCGTTGGGAAAATTGCGGCAGGCTCTGCAACCGAAAAATTTGTAAAAAAAGCCGCCGCAGGCGATGCTTGGCCCGCGGTGGCGGTGGCGTCCCCGAGAAGATTTGAACTTCCGACCCCACGCTTAGGAGGCGTGTGCTCTATCCAGCTGAGCTACGGAGACAGATGCGAATGTGTGCCGGAAAACACGGCAGAAAGGCAGAAAAACGGCCCCAAAGGGCGCTTGTTGGTGTGAAAAACGGAAAAACGCGCTTTCCCCCAAAACCGATTCGAGAGATTTTTCGGGCAAAGCGGGAATAAGAATTTTTATAAACCTTATTGTATACTGCCAAAAGTTCGGTGTCAAGCGATCCGAAGGGCGGGAGGCAAAGATCGGGGGAGGTATGCGAAACGAGTATGTGTATGCGGTGGAGAGGCGAGTTGCCTGGGGAGAGCTGGCATGGGCGTTTGGGTATCACCCGCAGCTGCTTTGGCGGCAAAACCCGGGGGCAAAGCGCCTGATGGAACAGGGAGAGCGCGTGCGCCTGCCCTATCGCGGCTGCGCGCGGGGGATCTTCTATACGGTGGGGGCGGCGCAGAGCCTGGCGGACATCGCCGGGAGCCTGGGGATCCGCCTGGAGGAGCTTTTGCAAAACAACCCGGCCCTGCGGGCGGAGGCCGGCCGGGCTGGGCAGGTGATCCTCCTGCCCAGCACAGAGGCGGCCTACCGTTTGGCGCGCGTCCGGCAGCAGCGCGCCCGGGGTGGGACGCTCTATGAATACCTGCAAGGCGCGGGGATGAGCCTCGAGCTGTTGGAGCTGCTGAACCCGGGACGGGACATCCTGCAGCCCCTGCCGCGGCGCGACTTTTGGGTGATCGACTGGAAAAACCGCTCCTGAAAAACGAAGAAAGTGTAAAAAAAGCCGCCCCGGCGGGAGGCGCGGCTTTTTTTATGGGGCGGAGTATATTATAATATTAGGGGGGAGAAGGTGAGAATCGATCGATTATGGATTTGGAAATCTTTGAATGTATATCCGAGGTGCTGGACGAATACGAAAGCAAGAAGGATATTTATAAATTGATCGCGGAAGAGGTCAAGGACTTCTTTGAGAAGAATGTGTTTTCGGAGAGCAAGCACGAGCTTTCGCTGATCTACCGCGTCAAATCGGCGGCGAGCATCCGCGAAAAGATGATCCGCAACAATTACGACATCCAGAAAAACGAGGCGGAAAAGATTCTGGCGCGCATGCAGGACATCATCGGCCTGCGCATCGAGTGCAAGTTCATCGAAGAGGAAAAATACGCCTATGCGCTGCTGCGGCAGCTGTTCAGCAAGACGGAGGATCAGGTCTACTACTATATGTCTTCCATGCCGCGCATCCGGCTCAAGCTGTCGGAAAAGCAGCCGCAGCTGCAAAAGAACGGCTTTGAGATCTATAAGATCGACGGCTATTTCATGATGGGCAGGGAGAGCGTCGCGTTTGAGCTGCAGATCAAGGCGCTGGTCAACTCCTTCTGGAGCGAGATCGAGCACCGGGTGGTCTATAAAAACCGCGACTACATGCTCTCAGACAACTTTGTGACCGACCTGTTTACCTCGATCAAGGAGAGCCTCAACACGCTGGACAGCCAGCTATACCTGCTCTATCGCCGCTTCCGGCAGGAGGACGGAGAGGTGCAGGACGAGGCGCTGGCCGAGCGCCAGCGGGAGCGGTCGGTGGAGATCTTCATCGCGAACATGGTCTATAAGACCTTTGACCGCTGGATCTTGGAACAGCTCGGGTTTTCGGTGGACTTCAAGGCGAGCTGCGACGCGATCATCCGCTATTTCATGGAGCGGGAACACGCCAACGAAATGGAAGACTACGGCCGCATGATGATGCGCATATTTAACCGGCTGGACTGCGCGGAGGAGCACTTGCAGCTGACCGAGCAGATCACCTTTGCGCGGAAGATGGAATACCTCGACGCGTTTACGCAGCGCCTGGGCGGCCTGATCGAGGAGATGATCAACAAGAACTTCCGCTGGCACCTGTATTTCGCGATCCTCTTTGCGATGGAGGAAAAGCCCAAGGAGCAGGTGCTGGAGGAATTTGTCGTGTTCTTCCGCAATGCGATCCTGGAAAACCGCATGCTGGCCGCGCTGGACACGCTGGGCGAGGGGCCGCGCCGTCAGATCTTTGACGACCTGTTGGACACGATCGCCGGCGTGCTGTGCCGGGAGCGCAAGATTGAATACCTCTGCGCGGACGGCATGCGGCGCATCCATAAGGGGCTCAACCACCTGCTGCCCACGCTGCGCAACGACCTTTCGCACGGCGTCAGCTGGGAGAGGCAGAAGGCGCAGTATTTGGAGCGCTTCGCTTCAGAGATCGGATTCTGAGCCGCCCGGCGGAAACCTTTGCGCCCGGCCGCATATTGTACAGTATGCGGGAGCGGGAAGGGGGCAGGAGGCATGGAGCATGTGGTGGGGATTTGCCGGTATCCGGAGGTGGCGCTGCGCGCCCTGCTGGAGGAACGGCTCCCGAAGGGAGCGGTGCTTTCCGGAAAGATCATGATCCGAAAGGAAGCGCACGGATACCTGTGGATCGAAACGGCGGACGCCGCGCAGGTCCTCCTGCTGGCGCAGGCGCTGGCAGACATCGTGATCGAGGCGGTGCAGATCCGCTTTTTATTGGGAAAGATCCAGGCGCGCTGTGCGGCGGACGGCGCGGAGCGCTGTGCGATCCTGCTGGAGACCGTCCGGCAGATCTGGCAGGCGGAGGGGCGAGAGGGCATGGAACGCCAAAAGGAGATTATCGCCCGGCAGATCGCCCGCTGCCTGCTGGAAGAGGGGCCGCTGCTCTCGCTCGACGGGCTGCTGCAATTCCGCATGCAGCCGCAGCTGGCGCGGTGGCGAGCCGTGCTGGCAGAGGTGCTGGAGGCGCGCCGCCTGCAGCAGGAGCAGCAGGAATTTATCCGCCTGCTGCGCTATTTTGTGGAGCATAAGCAGCCGGCGGAGGCGTGCGTGCTCGTGACGCGGGAGGCGGGCGAATACCTGGTGAAAAACGAGGTGGGCGACCGGCTTCCCATCATGGAGGATCCGTTCTTTTGGGAAGAGGATTCGACGCCCGAGGAACGGCTGCTCTCCTGGCTTGTGGAGCTGGCGCCGGGGGAGATCCGCC
>CAKTFI010000035.1 GCA_934555865.1 uncultured Christensenellaceae bacterium
CCATTATATATGCGCCTCTAGCTCAGTTGGTAGAGCACCTGACTCTTAATCAGGGTGTCCGGGGTTCGAGCCCCCGGAGGCGCACCAAATGCAAAGAAGTTTTCAAACGAAAAGTTTGGGAACTTCTTTTTTATGTTGTCTTTGGAGTTATCACACGGCCCTGTCGTCGACCGTTGTGCATGGGGTCGCCATCATCGATGCAGTGTACTGCGACTGCGAAGTCGGCACCCAATACCTCGCGAAAAGGATTCAGCGCAGGATGCCGGTTGGCAACATCCTCCGCCGTGTTTTCGGAATCGGGAAACGCTCCTTTGCCAAAGAAAGGACGGGGAACCGTCCCTTGTGTGCGGCGCCTGCCGCAAAAAGCAGGGCGGAGTGATATCTTGTTTTCTCCGTGGCCGTGCATAGCTGCTCCCGTAAAGAAACAACAAAAAAAGAGTGCCTTCGTTTTTCGCGCGATGTTTGGGCCGAAATTTTAGAGGCACTTTTTTGAAACTTGTGTTTGCTTACATGCATATGGGATGTTATTGGATCTCTTTCCCAGCTTTATAGGCTTTCCTGGCTTCGTTTAGGGACATCATATTGGCGCAGCCTCCCCAATCGGGGTGTTCTTCTTGCACGATATCGTTTTCCCAATTGCAAATCGGGCAGTCTTCAAAAGGTTCCTGGAATAGATATTTGCCGCAAACGGGACATAAGTGAATCGCTGCAGAATTTTGGCTTGCGTTCTTGTTCATAAGAGGATACCTTTCTTGGATGCCGTTGATGGAGGTTGTGCAAGCAAAGACCCGGTCGGGGTTTTGCTTGCGCATTTATTTGATCCGAAATTGTTCCAGTTCTCCGCTGGCTTGGATGTCGGCAAAGGTCCTGCCCTTTGCTTCTTCTCGTTTGCAATACCGAGCCAAGTCTCGGATGCGGTAATTGCCGCCTGTTTCCGGTTGGTCCACGCAGCCGAGGATTGGGGAATCCTCCTCTCCGCAATACGCGGGTCTCTTGTTCGCTTTCTCGTTCATACGAAGATTCCTTTCCTGTCTTGCGGGCA
The DNA here is from genome assembly GCA_934555865.1 of uncultured Christensenellaceae bacterium. Taxonomy (GTDB): domain Bacteria; phylum Bacillota; class Clostridia; order Christensenellales; family Christensenellaceae; genus QANA01. Next base: position 1,043 of record CAKTFI010000035.1, read on the forward strand.
ATGGGTTTGCCGAAGCGGCCCCGCGGGGAAGATGCCCTTAGACTTCCTTGCGCATGACATAGTTAGTGAGTGTCTGCCCCAGGCGCTCGACCTGCTGTTCCTTTTGCACGACATAGCCGCGGGCGGCAAAGAACGGGCGCGCGGTGATGGAGACATGTGCTTCAAAGTGGGTGCAGCCTCGCGCGGCCGCCCAGCATTCCAGCGCAAAGACCAGCTCTGTGCCGATGCCGCGGTGCTGAAAATTCTTGTGGACATAGAGGCGGTCCAGGTAGCCGTCGTCCGCCATGTCGGCAAACCCCAGGATCTGTTCGGGCGCGTCGTTGGCATAGGCCACCAGCGTATGATGTTCGAGTAGCGAGGGGAGCCAACGCGAGGCGTCAAATGTCTCGGGCGCCCAGGCCGCCAGCTGCGCCGGGGTGTAATCCCGGCAGTTCACATGCCACACAGTGTCGTGGAACAGGCGTCGGATCGCAACCAGGTCTTCCTCGCGAAAGGCGCGGAGAGAGAAAAACGCGGTAGTCATCGAAAGCCTCCTTGAAAAGTCGAAAAATTACTTTCATTTTAGCATGTCCGGATTCTTCCCACAAGCCGCTTACTTGACGATTGCGGGCAAGAATTTTATAATAGCTATGTCTGAAATCCACAGGAGGAAAAGGAATGAATCCTTATTTTGTGCGAAATCTATTTGGAATACAGGGGCTGGATATCCGCTGGTATGCGGTCATCATCTGCATTGGCATCTGTGCGGGGCTGGCGACGGCCTTTTTCCTGGCCAAGCGCCGCGGGTATAACTCGGATATGCCCATCGACCTGCTGCTCGCGTGTATCCCGCTGGCCATTGTGTGCGCGCGGATCTACTATGTTGCCTTTGAGTGGGACAGCTATAAGGACAACCTGGCGTCCGTGTTCGCCATCTGGGAAGGCGGCATCGCCATCTATGGGGCGGTGATCGGCTCGGTCATCGGGGCGTTTGTGTTCAGTCGCTATTCCAAGATCCCCTTTGGGGACATCCTGGACATCGGCGGCCCGGGGCTGATCATCGGGCAGGCCATCGGGCGGTGGGGCAACTTTGTGAATCAGGAGGCGTTCGGCAATCTGATCACCAACGAATCCCTGCAATGGTTCCCCTACGGCGTGTATATCGAGGAGCTCGGTGAATGGCATCAGGCGACTTTCTTCTATGAGAGCATGTGGAACCTGCTCGTGTTTGCTGTGCTGCTGTGGTATTTTAAACGGGCAAAGCGCCGGGGAAATGTGTTTGTACTGTACCTGGTGCTGTATGGTGTCGGCCGCGCCTTCATCGAGGGGCTGCGGACGGACAGCCTCTGGCTGATCCCCGGAGTGGTGCGCGTTTCGCAGGCACTCAGCATTGTGCTCGTGCTGGTGGGGACGGCGTATCTGTGCATTATGCACAAAAAGCCGCAAAAGCAGAGCGAACCTTATGAGGGAAAGTACAGCCTCGCCTATGCGGAAGAAAAGAAGCGTAAGAAAAAGGAAGGAACAGCCGGAGGACGGATGCCCGCCGACGGAGAGGGAAGCGAAAAATGAGAAATTTAACCATGCTCACAGACCTGTACGAGCTGACCATGATGTACGGGTATTTCAAGAAGGGAATGCACACGCGCGAAGCGGTGTTTGACATGTTTTTCCGCCGGCCGGTTGGAGAATCGGCTTATGCGGTCATGGCCGGGGTGGAACAGCTCATCGAGCTGGTCAATAACCTGCACTTCGGGCCGGAGGACATCGCGTATCTGCGCTCGCTCGGGCTGTTTGACGAGGAATTTTTGGATTACCTTTCGAAGTTCCGCTTCACGGGGGAAATCTATGCGATCCCGGAGGGGACGATCGTGTTTCCGGGTGAGCCGCTTGTGCGCGTCAAGGCGGAGATCGCGCAGGCGCAGCTTTTGGAGACGGCGCTCTTGAACATCATCAATCATCAGACGCTGATCGCCACCAAGGCGAGCCGGATCGTCTGCGCGGCGGGCAGCGGCAATGTGATGGAATTCGGCCTGCGCCGGGCGCAGGGGCCGGATGCCGGGCTGTACGGGGCGCGGGCGGCCATCATCGGTGGATGCAGCTCCACCTCGAATGTGCTGGCGACGCAGTATTTCGGCGGCAAGCCGGCCGGTACGCATGCACACAGCTGGATCATGAGCTTTGATAGCGAGCTGGAGGCATTCCGGGCCTATGCTGAGGTGTTCCCGGACGCTTGCATGCTGCTGGTGGACACCTATGATGTCGTGGGCAGCGGCATGCCCAACGCCATTCAGGTCTTCCGCGAGCTCAGGGAAAAGGGGCACGAGCCGCTGGGCATCCGCATCGACAGCGGCGACCTCGCGTATCTTTCCAAGCGCGCACGCAAGATGCTCGACGAGGCGGGCTTCCCGAATGCCATCGTCTGCGCCTCGGGCGATCTGGACGAGCGGCTGATTCTCGACCTGAAGCTCCAGGGGGCGCAGATCGATAGCTGGGGCGTCGGCACGAAGCTCATCACGAGCGAGGACTATCCGGCGCTGGGCGGCGTGTATAAGCTGTCCGCGATGCAGGAGCCGGACGGCGCGCTGGAGCCGCGCATCAAGCTCAGCGAGAATATCTGGAAGATCACGAACCCAGGGTATAAGAAGGTGGTCCGCATCTACAGCAAGCTGGAAAACAAGGCGCTCGCCGACCTCATCATGCTGGCCGATGAAACGATCGACGAATCGCAGCCGCTCACAATCTTCAGCCCGACGGCGACTTGGAAGACGATGACGCTCACCAACTACTTTACGAAGGAACTGCTGCAGCCGATCTTCGTCGAGGGCAAGCAGGTCTATGTGTCACCGACACTCATGGAGATCCAGGCGTATGCCAAGGAGCAGATGAACACGCTGTGGGACGAATACAAGCGGTTTACGAACCCGCATATCTACAAGGTCGACCTTTCGCAGAAGCTGTATGACCTCAAAAACCATCTGATCCGCACGCGGAGATGACGAACAACTACATAGGAAAAAAAGCCTCCTGCAACGGTTTTGCAGGAGGCTTTTTGCGGATAAAATCGGTTTAGAGCTGTGCCAAGACTTCGTCGATGGTGGGCATGTCCATGATGTCCCGGGCGTAGTGCGCGGTCAGCACCTTGCCCGCGGCGTCGACGATGAAGAGCGCGGGGAGCTGCTGCTCGTTGCCCTCGTATTTGCCGTGCGAGAAGCCGGCTTCGGCGGCGGCAGCACCCTTGGCCTGCAGCTTTTCGAGGCCGTCGCCCAGGAGCGCTTCCATGGATTCGGCGGGTTGGATGTCCAGCGCCTCATAAATTTTCATCGCCGGATCGCAGATGATGTCGAACGGGAGCGTGAGGCCGGAAAGCTCCTCCTCGAGGACGCTCTTTTCGCTTTGCAGCAGGAAATAGACCTTGGCGCCCTTGGCCTCGATCTCCCCATAGCGCTGCGCCATCAGATGGATGTCATAGCGGCAGACGGTGCAGCCGATATAGCGCAGGCACCAAAAAACCGTCTTGCCCGCGCCGAGCATGTCGCAGATCTGCTGCGTGCCGCCGTATAGTGTGTCTACCGTAAAATTCGGGAAGGGTTGTCCCACCGTCAGTTTGCTCATTCTTCAAATCTCCTTTGTTTGAATTTGGAAAATTCCGGGTATTTATAATTATATCTTAGCGAAAAGCGGGCAGTCTTGTCAATAGATGAGGAAACCGGTGCTTTACAAGCGGACGGGATTGTTTTACAATGAAGAAAATAAGAACGATATGGAAAATCAGCCGGACACCGGCGAAAAATGGGAGAAGGATATGAGCAATGTGATCTTGAGCGCGGATAGCACCTGCGACTTGACGCCGGAACTGCGGGAACGCTATCAGGTCAGCTGTTACCCCTATCACATCATTTTGGACGGGCAGGACTATCTGGACAATGTGACGATTACCTCCGGGGAGATCTTTCAGGCCTATTACGATAAAAAGATTCTGCCGCAGACCTCGGCCATCAATCATTTTGAATACGCCAACTACTTTCGAAAATGGGTGGATGCAGGCAAGGAGGTCGTGCACTTAAACCTGGGCGGCGCGCTGTCCGCGTCCTATAAGAACTGCTGCACGGCGGCGCAGGAATTGGGGCACATCTACCCGATCGATTCCTACAGCCTCTCGACCGGGACGGGGTTGTTGGTCATCAAGGCGGCGGAAATGGCGGCCGAAGGCATGGGCGCGGCGGAGATCCAACAGCGGATCGAGGCGATGCGCGGCAAGGTGCACGCCAGCTTCATTTTGGACACCCTGAAATTCATGCATGCCGGCGGGCGCTGCTCCGGCGTGACGGCCTTTTCGGCCAACATGCTGAACATCAAGCCCTGCATCGTGGTGGACAACAAGAGCGGAGGAATGGATGTCGGCAAGAAATACCGCGGCAAGCTCCCAAAGGTGCTGCTCCGCTATGTGGAGGACACGCTGCAAAACGCCGGGGATTTGGATCTCTCGCGCATCTTCATCACCTATTCGTCGCTCGACGACCCGGGCTATGTGGATCTGGTGCGGGAGGCGATCCTCGCCATCGCGCCGTTTAGGGAAGTGCATGTGACGACGGCGAGCAGCACGATCGCCTGCCATTGCGGGCCGAACACGCTGGGCATCCTGTTTATGACCAAGTAAGCCGGCGGGCCAGGGAAAATGCATCCGCAGTCCGTTTTGGACTGCGGTTTTCTTATGTAGGAGGGGACGATGGAAAATATTTTTACCTATCTGCGGTGGCGGGGCGACCTGTCCTTTGCGCAAAGCCCGTTTTGCGAGGTCGACGCGCTCGTTTTGGCGCGCCTTTCGTATATCCCGTTTGAGGGCTTTGTGGGAGAAGATTTCGCGCATACGACGCCTCTCGGGGGAATGGCGGCGGATTTTTTGCGGCAGCCGGACGCGGACAAGCGCGTGCTGATGCAAAACGACATCACGCTTTTGCGGATGATCGCCGAAAACCGCCGGTTTCGGGATGTACAGCTATGCGGATACCGCAACCTGCGGGACGCGGGGCAGGAAATGCAGTTTTCGGCGGTGACCTTCCGCTTTGCGGAACCGGGCGCACCGGCGGTCTGCGTGGCCTATCGGGGGACGGACAACACGCTCATCGGATGGAAAGAGGATTTCAACATGAGCTTTATGGAGGCCGTCCCGGCGCAGCGCCGCGCGGTCGCCTACCTTCGGGAGGCGGCGGAGCAGACCGAGGGGGAGATGCTCCTCTGCGGGCATTCCAAGGGCGGTAACCTGGCGGTCTATGCGGCAGCCTTCTGTGGGCAGGGATTGCAGGCGCGCATCGGCAGCGTGTATAATTTCGACGGCCCGGGCTTTGGCGAAAAGGTGATCGGACAGGCGGGCTATCAGGCGATCTGCGGCCGGGTGCGCACCTTTGTGCCGCAGTCCTCGGTCATTGGGATGCTGCTGGAGCACGAGGAGCTGTACACCATCATCCACAGCACGCAGACGGGGCTGTATCAGCACGACATCTATTCCTGGGAGATGGAGCGGACCGCGTTCTGCCGCCTGGAGGCGGCGACGAACAGCAGCCGGATGGTCGACCGGTCGCTCAAGGACTGGATCGCCTCCATGACGCCGGAGGAACGGGAAAAGTTCTTTGACGCGCTGTTCTCCATCCTCCACGATACGAACGCTGCGACGCTGCGGGAATTGTCAGAAAACTGGTATAAGAACGCAGTCATCATGGCGCGCTCGTTCAAGAATATGGATGAGACGAGCCGCAAATTGATGGCTGAGGTGTTGCGACTATTGCTCCGCGCGGCGCGGAACAATGTGTCCATTCTACTGCCGCGCCGACCGCGGCGGGAGGACGCCCCGGCAGAGCTTGCTCCGGCGGGACAGACACCCGCTCTCGAGGGCGGAGCGCAGACGAACAAGGAGGAATGACGCGTGATACGGCGCTTTATCAAATACTATAAACCGCATAGGCGGCTATTCTTATTGGACATGGGGGCGTCGCTTTTGGTGGCGCTCACAAGCATCGTGTATCCCATCATTACGCGGACGATGCTAAACGACCTGATCCCGAACCAGAATTACCGGGGGATCGTGGTGTTCGGCACGATGCTGCTCGGCATCTACACGCTGCGCATGCTGCTCAACTACTTCATCCAATACGAGGGGCACATGATGGGCGTGCGGATGCAGGCGCAGATGCGCAGCGACCTGTTTCGGCATCTGGAAACGCTGCCGTACCGCTTTTTTGACACGCACGAGACGGGCAAGCTCATGAGCCGCATGGCCAACGACCTCATGGACATCAGCGAATTGGCGCACCACGGGCCGGAAAATGTGCTTATCTGCTCCATCTCGATCCTGCTTTCGTTCGCGTACCTGTGTACGATCCATGTAGGACTCACGCTCATCATTTTTGCCTGTGTGCCGCTTTTGGTGGCGGTGTCCCTGGCGCTGCGCAAGAAGATGCACCGCGCCTTTTTCAAGAGCCGCGTATCCATCGCACAGATCAACGCCTCCCTGGAGAGCAGCATTTCCGGCATCCGCGTGACCAAGGCGTTCACCAATGCCGATAAGGAAATGGAAAAATTCGAGGTGGGCAACCGCGAATTTGTGGAAGCGCGCCGCGAAGCCTATCAGGCGATGGGACAGTTCCATTCCTCGACGACCTTTGTGACGGATATTTTCAATGTCATCATCCTGATCGCGGGCGGATTGTTCCTCTATCAGGGAAAGATCAACTTCGGCGACTATTCGGCATTTTTGGTGTCCATCAACCTCTTTTTGTCGCCGGTCACGACGCTCATCAACTTTATGGAGCAATTTCAAAACGGCGTCACCGGGTTCGAGCGCTTTTTGGAGATCATGGACGAGCCCTCGGAAGAGGACGCGCCGGGGGCGCTGCCGATGGAGACCGCACAGGGGCATATCGAATTCTGCGATGTGTCCTATGCCTATGACGACGCGCACCCGGTGCTCCGGCATGTGAATCTGGACATTCCGCGCGGCAAGACCTTTGCGCTTGTTGGGCCGAGCGGCGGCGGCAAGACGACGATCTGCCATCTAATCCCGCATTTTTATGAGCTTTCGGAGGGGAGCATCCGCATCGACGGGCGCGACATCCGCGAGGTCACGCGCGATTCGCTGCGCCGGCAGATCGGCATCGTGCAGCAGGACATCTACCTCTTTAACGCCAGCATCCGCGACAACATCCTCTATGGGCGGCTGGACGCGACGGAGGAGGAGGTGATCGAGGCGGCCAAGCGCGCGAATATCCACGAATACATCTTGCAGATGGAGCACGGCTATGACACCGTGATCGGGGAGCGGGGCGTGCGCCTCTCCGGCGGGCAGAAGCAGCGGCTCTCCATCGCGCGCGTGTTTTTGAAGAACCCGCCGATCCTAATCCTGGACGAGGCGACGAGTGCGCTGGACAATACGACGGAGATCCTCATTCAGGAGGCGCTGGACGAGCTCTGCCGCGGGCGGACGACGCTGGTCGTCGCGCACCGGCTGTCCACCATCAAGAATGCGGACGAGATCGCCGTGGTCGCGGACGGGGAGATCGTGGAGCGAGGCAGCCACGCGGCATTGATGCAGAAAAACGGCGCGTATGCCGCGCTGTACCGGCAGCAGTTCCGGGAAGAGGAAGAAGCATAACGGGAAAAGACGGCCGTACCGGGAGGTGCGGCCGTTTTTTTGTGCGCGCGGCGCGGGCGGGTGGACAGGGGTGCATAAAGCGGGACGCGCCCTCATAGAATGGAGCAACGGACAAAGGAGAACAGGCTATGAGGGAATTCATATGGGAATGCCTTCCACCGGGAGAATGGAAAAAGGCCGTCCCCTGGGAGGAAGTGGAGGAGCTGCGGCTGCGCCGGGGGAAACCGGCCGAGGCAGTCTGCTTTGACAGGGTGTTGGAGCTCGCCTGCCGCCCGGATGCGGAGGCGATCCGCAAGACGGTCACGGCATTGGCGGAGCGCTCGCTTTATGCCTATGCCGAGCAGATGCGGCAGGGATTTTTGACGCTGTGCGGCGGTGTGCGCGTGGGGCTGGCCGGGCGCGCGGTGATGGAGGCGGGGCGGATCCTCCGCTTGGAGGACATCACCTCGCTCAACCTGCGCTTTCCAAGGGAAGTGCGCGGCGCCGCGCGGGGCGTGCTCCCCTATCTGTTGGAGCGGGGCAGGCTGCGGAACACGCTCATCGTCTCGCCGCCGCAGCAGGGCAAGACGACGCTGCTGCGCGACCTCATCCGCTGCACGGCCGACGGCGAGGGGTGCCGGGCGCAGAAGTGCGCGGTGATCGACGAACGCGAGGAGCTTTGGGCGGAGGGCTTCGACCTGGGGCGGCGGGCGGATGTGCTGCGCTGCACAAAGCGGGTGGGGATCCCGCTCGCGGTGCGCACGCTTTCGCCGGAATGCATTGCGACGGACGAATTGGGCGACCCCGCGGAATTCCGGGCGCTCACACAGGCCGCCTATTGCGGCATCCGCATTTTGGCGACGGCGCATGGGCGCGACCTGGCTGATGTGCGGGCAAAGCCCTTTTTCCGCGCGGCGGAGGGGCTGTGCTTTGATCGCTTTGTCCTGCTCTCGGAGGAGCTTGGCCGCGGGACGGTGGGACAGATCCTGGACGGCGAGGGCCGGGCGCTTCTGCGGCACCCCTTGCCGGGAAGGGGGCTTTCGCATGCTGTATAAATGCCTGCTGTTGGGGGCGCTCGTGGCCTGCTGCAAGAAGATCGGGGACTTTGTCGTGACGGCGCAGCGGGACCGCGTGCAGGCGATGCGCGCGCTCCGGGAGGGGTGCCGGGCGCTGTTGGAGGCGCTCTCTCAAAAGGAATACGCCTTCCCGAGGGCGCTTTGTTGGGCGGAAGAGCGGTCGGGGGTCGGCCTGTTCGGCGCTTTGGCGGAACGCCTGCGCAAGGATCCGATGGCAGAGGTTCAGCCTCTGGCCGAGGCGGCGTTCGAAGCATACGGCCGGGCGGTGGATGCGGATCTGCGCGAGGCGTGCCTGCAATACTTTTCGGAGGCGGCCGCCGCCGAAACCAAAACGCAATTGCAGCAGAGCGGTGCGGCGTGCCTAGAAAAGATGGCGGAGCGCCTACGGGCGCTCGAGCGGGAACAGCGCGACAAGGCTAAGGTCGTTCGGGCGGTCAGCCTGTCGGCGGGGCTCACCGTCGTCATCCTGCTGCTGTGAAGGGAGAGGGACGCCTATGAATGTGAGTATCGACCTGGTGTTCAAGATCGCGGCCATCGGCATCCTGGTGGCTGTGCTGTATCAGCTCCTGGTGCGGTCCGGGCGGGAGGACATCGCGACCATGGTCTCCATCGCGGGGCTGGTGATCGCGCTGTTGATGGTGGTCGACCTGGTGGGACAGCTGTTCGAGAGCGTAAAGCAGGTCTTTGGGCTGTACTAGGATGGAGATTATAAAGATTGCGGGCATTGGCCTGGTGGGGGCGGTCTTGGCGATCCTGCTCAAAAAACAGACACCGGAGATCTCGCTGCAGCTGA
>CAKTFI010000036.1 GCA_934555865.1 uncultured Christensenellaceae bacterium
GTGATGGACAAGCTGGCGGAGGAAAAGCCGGACAAAGTGGCGATGATCTGGCTCGGCCGGTCGGGCGAGGAGAAGCGATTCACATTTCGGGATTTTTCGCTGCTCTCCAACAAGGCGGCCAATTTCTTTGCGGCGCAGGGTATCGGCAAGGGCGACATGGTCCTATTGATCCTGAAGCGGCGGTACGAGTTCTGGATTAGCATGCTGGCGCTGCACAAGCTGGGGGCGATCGCAATTCCCGCGACGCACCTGCTCACCAAGAAGGACATCGTTTACCGCAACAACTATGCCGATGTCAAGGCGGTCATCTGCGTGAACGAGGGCGACATCCCCCTGCATGTGGAACAGGCCGCGCCCGAGAGCCGGACGCTACAGACGAAGATCCTCGTGGAGGGCGCGCGGGAAGGCTGGCTGAGCTTTGACGAAGGGCTGGCCGCGGCAAGCGAGGAATTCCCCCGTCCGACAGGCGAGGCAGCAACGACGCTGCACGACCCGATGATCCTCTTTTTCACCTCTGGCACGACGGGCATGCCCAAGATGGTGCTGCACAACCACTCCTATCCGCTGGCGCATATCCAGACGGCGATCTTCTGGCACAATGTGCAGAGCGACGGCATCCACTTCACGGTGTCGGACTCGGGCTGGGGCAAGTGCCTGTGGGGAAAGTTCTATGGCCAGTGGTTCGGCGAGACGACGGTGTTCGTCTATGAATTCGACAAGTTCGAGCCGCAGAAGATGCTGCAGGTGATGCAGGATTACAAGATCACCACCTTCTGCGCGCCGCCCACGATCTACCGCTATTTCATCAAGGAGGACCTCTCCAAGTTCGACCTGTCGTCGCTTTGCTATGCGACGACGGCGGGCGAGGCGCTGAACCCGGAGGTCTTTGACCAGTTCAAGCGGGCGACGGGTATCGACATCAAGGAGGCCTTCGGGCAGACCGAAACGACGGCGATCCTCGGCAACTTCGTGTGCATGAAGGGGCAGAAGGGCTCCCTCGGTCGCCCGAGCCCGCTTTATAAGGTGGACATCGTGGACGAAAACGGCGAATCCTGCCCGCCCGGTGAAACGGGCGAGATCGCCATCCGCACCGATCGCGGCACGCCCTATGGGCTGTTCATGTGCTACTATAAGGACGAGGAGCTCACGCGCAAGGCATGGCACGACGGCATCTACCGCACGGGCGACCTGGCCTGGCGCGACGAAAAGGGCTACTACTGGTATGTCGGCCGCGCGGACGATGTCATCAAGTCCTCGGGGTACCGCATCGGGCCGTTCGAGGTGGAAAGCGCGCTTATGGAGCACCCGGCCGTGCTGGAGACGGGCATCACCGGCGTGCCGCACCCGGAACGCGGGCAGGTCATCAAGGCCACGATCGTCCTGGCGCCGGGCTATGTGCCGAGCGAGGAGCTCAAGCGGGAATTGCAGGACCATGTCAAGAAGGCGACGGCGCCGTACAAATACCCGCGCGTGATCGAATTTGTGGACGAGCTCCCCAAGACGATCAGCGGCAAGATCAAGCGCTTTGAGATCCGCAACAAGGACGCCGGACAAACGCATTGACGCCGGAAAAAAGGGCTGCCCCGGGGCGGCTCTTTTTCGTTGCCTGCCGGGGCGAAGCATGCTAGAATAAAGTAGAAAACGGAAGGAAGAGGGAGGAAGAACCCATGTTTCTTTTCTTTAAAAATGCGGAAGTCTATGCGCCAAAGCCCCTCGGGCGGCGCGATGTGCTGCTCTGCGCAGGGCGCGTGATTGCGATCACGGAACACCTCGACACGCAGGGCCTGCCGGGAGAGGTGCAGGTGCTGGACGCCGCAGGCAAGCGCCTGCTGCCGGGGCTCATCGACCAGCACGTGCATATCACGGGCGGCGGCGGAGAGAGCGGCTTCACGAGCCGCGTGCCTGAGTTGCGTTTTTCGCAGGTGATCGAGGCGGGCGTCACGACGCTGGTCGGCCTGCTCGGGACAGATTCGCGCACGCGCAGCGTGGCAAACCTCGTGGCCAAGACCAAGGCGCTAAACGAGGAGGGCATCACGGCCTACTGCCTGACGGGCGCCTATGCCGTGCCCTCGCCGACGCTGACGGGGAGCGTCGGCGACGACATCGCCTTCATTTCGGAGGTGATCGGCGTGAAGGTGGCCATTTCGGACCATCGCAGCATGTGCCCCACCAAGGAGGAGCTCGCCAAGCTGGCGGCGGAGGCGCGGCTCGCGGGGCTGGTGTCCGGCAAGGTGGGCGAGGTGCACATGCACACCGGCGTGGGCAGGGATGGCCTCAAAACGGTGCTGGACATCGTGGAGACGACGGACATCCCCGTTAAGCACTTCCGCCCGACGCATATGCGCAAGATCCTGGAGGCGGACGCGGTGAAGTTTTCGAACCTCGGCGGCTATGTGGACTATACGAGCGGCGAGCAGCCCGACGCGCAGGCGCAGGTCATCCTGGACGCGCTGCGGGCGGGCGTGCCGATGGACCGCCTCACGATCAGTTCGGACTCCAACGGGTCGATGCCCAAATGGGGGCCGAATAAGGAGCTTGTCGGCATCACCTATGCGCGGATGACCAGCCTCTGGGCGCAGATTTGCGCGCTCATCCGCGCAGGTCTGCCGCTGGAGCAGGCGATCCTCCCGGTGACGGAGACGGTCGCCCGGGCGCTGGAGCTCTACCCGCGCAAGGGCTGCGTGGCAGAGGGCAGCGACGCGGACCTCATCCTGGTGGACGACGATCTGTGCATCCGCGAGGTGGTCGCCCGGGGGCGCCTCTTGATGCGGGACGGGCAGGTGCTCAAGAAGGGCTTCTTCGAGGATTGACGCAAATGGCCGGGGTGCTCCTGCGCGGAAAGGGAGCTGCAAAATCGGCCTGTGCCCAGGGAACGCTTCGGCAAACGGCCGGTCGGGTAGACGCCCGGCGCGGGAATGCCCGCCCGGCGAGGACGCGGTGCAGGCAAGTTTCCGGCGGCCGGGATGTGTCGAACGGCCTGGCGCGGCAGGAGGTCGGGGCGAACCTTCGCGTATCCGCTTTGCAACGGCGGCTTGCGGGCTTGCTTTGGAAAAAGGCAGTCCGATCAAACGCGCGAACAGGCGTTGCGCGTCCTCATTTCGCAGCTTGCCCAGGAATCGAATCGCTTCACGGAACGAAAAAAGACCCACCGGAATCTTCCGGTGGGTCTTTACATGCCCGCTGTTTTTGCGCGGGGCTTATTCGATGTTGTTGTGGTTATAGGCCATATCCTCCGGGGTGACGCCCAGCTTCTCTGCGCAGATCGCGCGGATGAAGTCGCAGACCGTCTGCATGACTGGGTAGAACGCATCGGCGTGTACGAGGCGCTCCGCATCCGTGAGGACGCCCTTGGTCGCGCGATAGCTGCCGTTGGTGTGCGTGTCGTCCACGATGTGCACGGTGACATCCGCCATCTCCTCGATGGGGGAGCCGATGGCGCCGACGATCAGGCCGACCTTCGCGCCGTGCGACTTCGCCTGCTTGGCGAACAGCTGCATGGAGGCCGTCTTACCAGAACCGGAACCGATGACCAAAATGTCGCCTTCGTGGATGGAAGGGGTCGAGTTATCACCGACAATGTGGGTGTGCAGGCCGATCTGCGAGCAGTCCATGGACAGCATCTTGACATTGTTGCCGGCACGGCCCCAGCCTGCGACATAGATGCGCTTGGCATCTAGGATCGCCTGCGACATCGCGAGCAGTTCGTCAATGCTGACATTCTTGAGCATCCGGCTCTGGTGATCCGCCAATTTTCCCAATTCTTCGGTATAGTTCATACAAATCTCCTTCTTTTGGGCCGCCTACCGCGGACGGCCGCGTGTACCCTTTTGATATGGGCGTTGCCGCCAAGGAATACACTACCTTTATTATATAATACAAAAAAGCGGTGTACAACCTTTTCTTTGCGGAGGATCGGGCGGGGAGGGGGCAAGGGCAGACGGAAACCGCCCGAAAGGCAAAGAAAAACGAGGGGAAAGGCAAAAAAGACGGGGGAGAAGTCAAAACGAGAGAAATGGAAGTCAGAATGGGAAAGGGAAAAGATCAAAGCGGGAGAAGCAAAAGTCAGAGCAGGGAGGGCAAAAGTCAGAACGGGAAGGACAAAGGTCAAAGAAGAAAACGCAGAAATTTCCGCATGAAAAAAGTCCCGATCGGGAAAACTTTTTTATGGGAGTTGGGAGCGGATGTTCAAAAAATGCCTTTGTGATGCGAAAAATCGATTGAAAAATATTTTTTGAAAAATTTGAAAAAAGTACTTGACAAACGGAAACAAAGTGATATGATGTAATCAAGGTCAAAGAAAGTCAAAGACAAATAAAGGAGGCGTAAACCATGGCAGTCCTGAGCGACAACATTGAACAGTTTATCAAATCGCTGCTCAATGAATATGATGAAATGGTTGAATTGCAGCGAAACGAATTGGCCAGCTACTTCTCGTGTGCGCCTTCGCAGATTAACTATGTGCTGGCGACGCGCTTTTCTCCGGAAAAGGGCTATTATATCGAGAGCAAGCGGGGCGGCGGCGGCTATATCAAGCTCGTACGGATCGACGCCGACAAGCAGGCGTACATCTCCGCGGTGCTCAAAAAGGAGCTGGCCGGCGGCGAGATTACCGAAAAGAAGGCGATGGAGCTGCTCAAGAACCTACAGTCGATGGGATATATCGACGAAAAGACCCGGCGGTTGTGCGGCGCGGCCCTGACGGACAAGGCGATCCGCATCCCGGCGAATGTCCGGGACAAGATCCGGGCGAGTATGATGAAAGAAATGCTTTTGGCATTGCAGGGGGAGGAATAAAGTATGTTGTGCAGTGAATGTGGAAAGAATCCGGCGACGGTACATCTGATGCAGTCGGTGAACGGCGTGAAGAGCGAACGCCATCTGTGCGCGGAATGCGCGAGAAAGCACCCTGAGCTGCAGATGAATTTTGCAAATGTGGGGCTGGGCGCGTTCGGCGCGGAAAACCTGTTCCAGAAATTCTTCAACTTCGGGTTTGGGGATATGCCCTTCCTCGGCATGACGCAGCAGACTTCCTGCCCGACCTGCGGTGAAACGCTGGCGGACTTCCGCGAAACGGGGCTGCTCGGGTGTCCGGATTGCTATGACGCATTTTCCGATCAGATCATTCCGGTGCTGCAGCGCTCTCACGGCAACACGCAGCACACGGGCGAGGCGCCTGCGGAAGCCGAAGAGACGCCCGCAGGCACAGACGCCGAGGCGGAAAAGCGCAAAAAGCTCTATGACTTGCAGGAACAGCTGGCAAAGGCCGTCAAAGAGGAAAACTTTGAGCAGGCTGCCAAGCTGCGCGACGAGATCAAGTCGTTAAAGGAGGCATAAAGGGCATGGCGCGCTGGCTGAAGGAGAACGCTGCGGATGCAGACATTGTCGTTTCGACCCGTGCCCGCTTGGCACGCAACATGGCCGGGGTGCCTTTCCCGCATCGCATTCGCGGGACGGCACAGGCCAGGACCGTGTGCCGGGCGGCGACAGACGCCTTTCTGGGCGGTGGACAGGACTTTTCCTGCGTCGTCATGCGCGACCTGCGCGAGGCGCAGAGGGGCGGGCTCGTGGCGCATCATGTGATCAGCCGTGAGCTTGCCGCCCTGCCGGATGGCGAGCTCATCCGCTCGCGGGACGACGCGATCTCGGTGATGCTCCTGGAGGAGGACCACTACCGCCTGCAATACCTGACCGGCGGCTTCGCGCCGGAGGAGGCATACCGGGTCTGCCAGGAATTGGAACGCATGCTGGGCAAGCATACCGCGTATGCGTTTGATAAAAAGCTCGGCTACCTCACGGCCTGCCCGAGCAATGTGGGTACCGGCCTTCGGCTGAGCGTGATGCTCCACCTAAAGGGGCTGTCGCTGTCGGGCAATGTGGACCGCGTGCTGGGGCAGCTCGGGCAGTTCGGCCTGACGGCGCGGGGCGCCTACGGCGAAGGGACGGCCCCGGTCGGGGATTTCTATCAGGTGTCCAATCAGATCACCCTCGGGGTGAGCGAGGCGGACATTGTGAAGAACATCCGGCAGGTAGTGGGGCGGCTCATCGCGCAGGAACGCGAAGTGCGCCAAATCTTATACAAAAACAATCGGTTAGAGATCGAGGACCGCATGATGCGCGCCTATGGCACGCTCAAGCATGCGCGCAGGATCTCCTGGGAGGAAGCGAGCGAGCTTCTTTCCACACTTGCCTTTGGCATCGGGCTGGGCATCGCGACGCCCTGCACCGAGGGAGCGGTCTATAACCTCATAATGGACAGCATGCCTGCCGCGCTCACGGCAGTGGAGGTTCCCGCCGGGGAACAGGATGTGAGCCGCGCGAATCGGATTCGCAAAACATTGGACTAAACGGAGGGATGAAGTATGGATTATTTTGCTAGATTTACGGAGGGCGCCAAGAACGCACTGACCTGCGCCGCGGAATATGCGAAATCCATTGGACATAACTATGTCGGCACCGAGCACCTGCTCGTCGGCATTTTGCAGGAAAAGGGCGCGATGGCAAAGCTCCTGGAAGCACAGGACATTCACGAGGAGGATGTCCACCGCCTGATTTTACAGGCCGAGGGCAAGGGCGACTACCGCTTTACGAGCGCGTTTGGCTACACACCGCGCGTCAAGAAGATCCTGGAGATCTCCAAGGCGCTGGCGCGGCAGCTGCAGCAGAACTATGTCGGCACGGAACACATGCTGTTTGCGCTGATGCGGGAACGCGAATGCCTCGCCAACCGCATCCTGGCGGAGCTCGGCATGGACTTTGAAAAGGCCGAGCAGGCGATTTTGCAGGTCTATCAGGGCGGCAGCGCCGGAGCGGCGGATGCCAAGGGCGGCGAGACGCCGGGCCTTGACAAGTTCGGCCGCGACCTCACCGAGGCGGCGCGCAAGGGCGAATTGGACCCGGTCATCGGCCGCAGCGACGAGATCCAGCGCATCACGCAGATCCTGATCCGCCGCACCAAGAATAACCCGGTGCTGGTGGGTGAGCCGGGCGTCGGCAAGTCGGCCATCGCCGAAGGGCTGGCCATCCAGATCGCGGACGGCAATGTGCCGGAAATGCTCAAGGATAAGCGCGTCGTGTCGCTCGACCTGGCCGGCATGATTGCCGGGGCGAAGTACCGCGGCGAGTTTGAGGAGCGCTTTAAGGAAGCCATCAACGAGATGATCAAGAGCGGCAATGTCATCCTGTTCATCGACGAGCTGCACACGATCGTGGGCGCGGGCTCTGCCGAAGGGTCGATGGACGCCGCAAACATGTTAAAACCGATGCTGGCGCGCGGCGAATTGCAGATCATCGGCGCGACGACGCTGGAGGAATACCGCAAGTATATCGAAAAAGATGCCGCGTTGGAACGCCGGTTCCAGCCGGTGCAGGTGGGCGAGCCGACCCGTGAGGAGACGCTCGAGATCTTGAAGGGCCTGCGCGATAAGTACGAGGCGCATCATAAGGTCAAGATCACCGATGAGGCGCTGCAGGCGGCTGTGGACCTGTCCGCCCGCTACATCACCGACCGGTTCCTGCCGGATAAGGCCATCGACCTCATGGACGAGGCGGCTTCCAAGGTGCGGATCGCGATGTTCCTGACGCCGCCCGACATGCGGGAAAAGGAGAAGGAACTCGAATCCATCCGCAGCGAGAAGGAGCAGGCCGTCAACCATCAGGAATTTGAAAAGGCAGCCAAGCTGCGCGACCGTGAAAAGGCGCTCGGCGAGGAGATCGAAAACGCCAAGAAGGAATGGGAGAAGCACCGCAGCGGCCTGAAGGCCGAGGTCACGGAGGAAGACATCGCGACCATCGTGTCCGACTGGACGCATGTGCCGGTGCGCAAGCTAACCGAGGACGAGGCGAGCAAGCTGCTGAACCTCGAAGAGATCCTGCATCGGCGCGTCGTCGGGCAGGAGGAGG
The DNA here is from genome assembly GCA_934555865.1 of uncultured Christensenellaceae bacterium. Classification (GTDB taxonomy): domain Bacteria; phylum Bacillota; class Clostridia; order Christensenellales; family Christensenellaceae; genus QANA01. The sequence continues at coordinate 7,900 of CAKTFI010000036.1, forward strand.
CGGTGCAGTCCGTCGCCAAGGCCATCCGCCGGGCGCGTGCGGGCCTCAAGGACCCCAACCGGCCGATCGGGTCGTTCATCTTCCTGGGGCCGACGGGCGTCGGCAAGACGGAACTTTCCAAGGCGCTCGCCGAAGCGGTCTTTGGCGATGAACAGGCGATGATCCGCCTCGACATGTCCGAATACATGGAAAAGCATGCCGTGGCAAAGCTCATCGGTTCGCCGCCTGGGTATGTCGGCTTTGAGGACGGCGGTCAGCTCACCGAAAAGGTGCGCCGCCAGCCCTATAGCGTCATCCTGTTCGACGAGATCGAAAAGGCGCATCCGGATGTGTTCAACATCCTGCTGCAAATGCTGGATGACGGCCGCCTGACCGATTCCAAGGGCAAGACGGTGGACTTCAAGAACTGCATCATCATCATGACCTCTAACATCGGCACGGGGCTGGAGGAAAAGCGCAATAAGATCGGCTTTGGCGACGACCCGTCCGGCGAGGAAAAGCATACGGACATGAAGGAGCAGATGCTCGAGGCGTTGAAGCGCTCCTTCCGGCCGGAATTCCTGAACCGGATCGACGACATCATCGTGTTCCACAAGCTGGACGAGGCGAACACGCTGGCCATCGCGCGCCTCATGCTGAACAGCATCCGCAAGCGCCTGGAAGAGCGCGACATTCACCTCGACTATACCGAGGACGCGGTCGAGCTGCTGGCAAAGCAGGGCTTTGACCCGGAATACGGCGCTCGCCCGCTGCGCAGGATTCTGCAGCAGACGGTGGAGGATCGCCTCTCGGAAGAGATCCTCGAAGGGACGGTGCACTTCGGCGACGCGATCACGGCCTATGCCGAGGATGGGCAGATCCAGTTCCGCAAGACGGAGGACACAGTGACGGCCGAAACGGAAACGGCAAATGCATAAATACATAGCGCGCACGAGCCCGGTTGGGTGTGCGCGAAACAGAAAAAGACGGCGTGACCTTTTGGTCACGCCGTTTTTGCTTGCCTAGGGAGGATCACTTCTTCCAGTGCGCGAGCGTGGGCAGGACGGCCTGCATATGGGCGCGCACCTGCGCGGCCGGCCATTCTTTGCTGGCCAGATGCTCGGCACAGAAGTCGATGAGCTCATCCGGGCTCGTATAACGAAATTCCCCGCCGGCATAGCACCACTTGCAATATTGCTCGTTAAAGGAATCGTCGGGCTCGCGGCTCGTCGTGGCGTCTTCAAGCGGCATCCCGCAGCATTGGCAGATGAGCTGCCGGGGCGTGCCGAGCAGGGTGTTGATCGACACATCGAACAGCCGGGAAAGCAGCTTCAGCGTCTCCACATTGGGCGTGGTCTCGCCGGTCTCCCAGCGGGAAACCGCTTGCCTGGTGACGAAGAGCTTTTCGGCCAGCTCCTCCTGCGACAGCCCCTTTTCCGTGCGCAGGCGGCACAGCACTTCTTTCGTATCCATAGAGAACACCTCCTAGCTCAAGCGTAACACATCCCGCCCAGCGGGGCAAGCAACGGGCGATTGCGGCGGGGGAATGGCTGCGTCCAAGGCGGGTCCGTCGGATGCGGGCGGGCCCCCGTTCCTCCGAGGGATGGGATCAGCCTTGCGCGGCAAGCTCCGGGCGCATCGCGAGGAGGTGCGTGAGCAATGCCTCGCACCCGCAGGAGATGTCGGCAAAGGTCTCCTCGAAATTACCGGTGTACCAGGGGTCGGCAATGGCACGGGGATGGTCGGTGAAGTCCAGCAGCAGGCAGCACTTGTGCTCCGGGTCGCCGCCCAGCAATCGGCGCATGTTGGAGAGGTTGTATTCCTCCATGGCGATGAGCAGGTCATAGGCGGCATAGTCCTCGCACCGCAGCTGCACGGCGCGCTTTCCGGCGCAGGCGATGCCGTGCGCGGCCAGCATGCGGCGCGTGCCGGGGTGCGGCGGGTTGCCGATCTCCTCGCGGCTCGTGGCGGCGGAGGCGATGAAAAAATGGCGGGAAAGCCCACGCTTTTCCACCAGGTCCTTCATGTAAAATTCGGCCATCGGGCTGCGGCAGATGTTGCCGTGGCAGATGAATAATATTTTTATCATCTTTTTATATCTCCATTCAAGTCTTGTATTTCTTCTCAAACGCTTGATTTTTCAGGGGTTTCCGACTTTTGAATTTTCCTTTCTTTTCAAGGTATCTTCTCAAATCTTCTCGTATTTTCTTATGCTTTTCCCTGTAATCTTGGTAAATCCGTTGGTAAATAAATGCTCTGTACCAACGGGGTGTTTTAGGCTTCCGCCACTCGAAGCAGCTCTGCCTGTGCGTCATCGAACTGCACATGGGTGTAAACATTCAGCGTTACGCTGATGTCCGAATGACCCATGATATACTGCAAGGTTTTCGGATTCATCCCGGATTTTGTCATATTAGAGCAAAAGGTATGTCTGCATACATGAGGGGTAACTTTCGGCATCTGGATACGGTAAATTTTATTGTATTTCTGAATGATATGCTCCAG
>CAKTFI010000037.1 GCA_934555865.1 uncultured Christensenellaceae bacterium
AGTTCAATCTTCATAGAAGCGAGATATTCCTGTACTTCCTTAGTTTGCAGATTTTTGGAAGTCACGACACAGTAAGGAACATAGGCCACTTCCGGAATCTTTTCTCCCGACAGATACTCACACATCAGATAGGTACTATTGTACCCCATGAGGTACGGATTCTGCCCGACCGTTCCATAGAGGACGCCGCTCTTGATGAGCTCGTAGCCCGTCTTGGAGAAGTCATAACCAATGATTAGGAGTTCCTGTTGGCGTTCTTTGGAAACTTCCGAGAACATGGCCGCCACATTGTTCGTGCCTGCCTCCGTTGTCGTCAAAAATGCCAGCGGGCCAGGATTGGCGTTGATAGTATCCTGAATCCATTGTAATGTTTGATCCGCCGTATTCTGGCTACTCCAATAAGGTTCTTTTCCCAGAATATGTTTCATATCAGGCGCATTCTTTTGGATATAGTCAATCGCGCCCAGAGAACGATTTGCCCAGTTCAGGTTTTCCGGCGAAATGCCATAACAGACATAGTTGCCTTTACCGCCCATGGCCTCGACCGCCAACTTGCCTGCTTCCTGCCCCATCGTCCAGGTATCGGCCATACACTGTGACTTGACCGCAGGAGAGGTTGTATTGAGCGAACGGTCTATAACAATAATCGGAATCTTATCATCCTTGAATTTATCGGTCACATAGGTACCAATAGAATCCGCATTCGACGGTGAAAGCACAATGCCGTTCACCTTCTTTTGGAATGCTGTTTCCAAAAGATCCATCTGCTGTGTGTAATCCGAACTCGTTGCCGGAGCAATACAGTAACCGCTGACACCAGAGCTTGCCTTCAGCTCATCAAGCGCTGCGTTACATCCTGCTGACACGATGCTCCAGAAATCACCCGTAATCTCTGAATAGATGCAAGCCAAATTGTATGCACCATATTTTCCAGATTTGCCAGGGTCGGATACTTGTGATTTTGAGGGTTCTGGCACAGAGGAATGTTGTTCTTTGGGTTTGCAAGCTGCAAATGACATCAAAATCATTGCTGCTGCAAGGACGAGTACCAATACTTTTTTCATCATTTTCTCCTTTTTCTTTTCTTTCTTTTTGCGGATGTCTCCGCAAAATCTATGCAAATCTGAAAATTGAAATCTTCCTTTGCTTTATATATTCGCGCCTCTTCGTCAATTTCCTCCCGCAAAATCCAAATTTTTTCTTATTTCCACAATATTTTTATATAACCCGCAGTATTGCTGTATTTTCTTTTTAAATTTTGTCAATTTTTTCCTTTCCTCACCTCCTTTGCAGGGTTCCTTTTCCCAAATATATGTCGTCTCCGCTCGCAAAGATTCCCGTTTTCAAGCATCAAAAAAGAAGGGCTTTCGCCCTCCTTTGCCGCGCCCCCTCAGAGCCCCGCCCGCTTGCGGGAGGCTCGCCTGTCGAGCGCCGATTGCCTGCGATAGTCCAGGTTTCGGTAGATCACCATAGCCACAATGAACCCGCTGCCCAGCAGCAGCGAGAGCGGGAGATTCCCACGCCAATACAGCACCAGCGCAAATAGAAAATAAAAGAAAAAAGTCCAGACTGTCCGCCGCTCGTGCGGATTCAGCCGAATGATGATCGAAAAGAAGATATAGACCCCCGCCAGTATCCAGACCAGCCCGTGCGCAGGGAGCAGTCCCAACAGCACGCCGAAGGAAACGGCAATCGCTTTCCCACCATGCAGCCTGCGGTAGGCAGAAAAGGCATGCCCTGCCACTGGCGCCGCCAGCACAAAGCCAAACGCCAGCTGCGCCACCGGCAACTGATGCGCCCCCAGGAACACCGGCACAAAGCCCTTTGCAAGGTCGCATGCCAGGCAAAGGAACCCCGTCCTCACCCCGGCATACTGCATGGCGTTGGCGGTGCCGGGATTGCCGTCCCGACTGCACGCCTCGATATCCACGCCGCAGATTACCTTGGCCAGAATGCTGCTGAAAAAGATGCCGCCAAGCAAATAGCCGCCAAGCGCGTAGGCCGCAAACAAAAGCCCTTCCCGTCCCATGGGTTACACCTCGGCTTCTGCCGCCTCCTGCATCACCCGTTCAAAGATGCACTGTGCTGCATGGGGGTTGATCTCCCGCCGCTGCCGCTCCTGCATGGCCACGCGCTCTTCCTCCTGCGTACAGAGCTTTGCCGCCGCCTGCGCCGCCTCGCGCACATCCGCCTTGGCGATGGAAATGCCCAACTTGGAAAAGAAGTCCGCGTTCTCTGTCTCACATCCCGGGATCGGCGCAGTGTGGATGAGTGGGATATTCTTGACCGCCGCCTCCGTCGAAGTCAGTCCACCCGGCTTGGTGAACAGCACATCGCAGGCGTCCATATACAACGGAACCTCGCGCGTAAAGTCCTTGATTTCAATCTGCTCCTGCCCGGCAAACCGCTTGCGCAGTTCCGCCTTGGCCTGCTCATTGTTGCCGCCCAGGATGACCAGGTGCATGTCCGGCGCGCACTCGAGCAATTCCTCTGCGATTGCCTTCGTATTGCCAAACCCCATGCTGCCCGTCATGATGAGCGCAATCTTGCCCTCCTGGGGCAGATGCAGGCGCTCCCGTGCCTCCCGCTTGTCCGTCTTTTGCAAGAATCGTTCGGATACCGGGATCCCCGTCACACATAGCTTTTCCTCCGGGATCCCGCGGTCGACAAATTCCGGGATCAGACTGGCATGCGGGATAAAGTAACGGTCGACCTCCAGTTCCTCAAAGAAGGGGCAGCAGGAATAATCCGTCGACACGGCATACAGCCGCGCATTGCACTTTCCGTGCCGGCGCAGCGCCGTCATCGCCTCCGCCGGGAATACATGCGGCATGATGACCGTGTCGAATCCATTTTCCTCGACATATTTGCCGAGCGCGTCCGCGTACATCTTGTTTGCGAAATACACGGGCGATTTGCGCTTGGGCGAGGCGATGTCCCGCCCTACGCGATAGCCCCATCCAAACAGCTTAGGGGTACGCAGCGTCAACTTGATATAGGTATTGCATACATATTCGGAGATCTTTTCCGAGGCAAAGGCCAACGCGTTCTCGATCGTGCAGGGGATGCCCCGCGCGTCAAATTGCTCCTTGATCGCCCGCGCTGCAGAGTTATGCCCTTCCCCTGTATTGCAGGACAACAGTAACACTTTCATACTTTTCTTGATTCCTTTTCCATGATTTTCGGCCGTCTTCCGGCGGCTTTCCGCCTCTGCATAAAACGCAGCCTCCGAAAAACCCTCTTTTTCGAAAGCCGCTTTGCCGCGGCCGCACTTTTCGACAAAGTTCTTCTTTATGCTATCATATTCCCCGCAAAAGAGCAATCCATTCCCGCCTGCTCCTGCGCCGCGCAAAACTCTTGCAGGCAAGGATAGAGCTGCTGCTCGATATCCCCGGCGGCCAGGGACAGGGGGCGATGCCTCTCCGATCGCGGTTCCCGGGCGGTTACTGCTGCCGCAGCGCTTTTTCCCGTTTGCGGTGATACAGCTTCCTGTATCCGAGTACGATCCCCTTGATGAGATAAGAATACATCTGATAGAGCGTCCAGCACAGATAATATAAACCCCAGCCCGCGCCGATCATCAAATACCAAACGAGGTAAAACATCCCGGCAAAGCACATGGCAAACAGCCAGTACCCGCAATTTCTTTTGTTGATGCGTATTCCGAAGCCCAGCCGAAACCCGGACATTCTCTTCAAGGTTTTGGTAAATTCGACAAAGATTGGTATCCTCCCCCAGCGACGCGAACATTTCAGAGCAGCTTTCCGCTCCGCCTGCCCTTTCTTATCATGATAGAGGAAGCACACGCGAAAAACAAGAAAAACATCGCAGCGGCTCGCACGAGACGCGCAGACGCTTTCCGCGGGAGGATTCCCCACAAAAAAAAAGCGCCCTCCCCGCTTTTGCAGAAAAGAGCGCCCTTCTTTTAAAATAGGCAGAGCAGCAGATAATAGCCTGTCATGAGCAGGCAGAACAGCAACACCATCGGGATCGTCTGCCGGATCAGGCGTCCCAGCGAGACGCCATAGTTTTCCGCGGCGACCGCCAGGCAGACATGCGTCGGCGAGACCTGACTGCCCGCATGGCAGATGCACGCCAGATAGATGCACAGCGGCAGCCCGCCGCCCAGCGCGCTCACCGCCAACGGCACGACCAGCGAAATGCCGCCCGTCGCGCCGCTGATCACCGTCGCCGCAAACAGCAACAGCGCAAAGAGCAGCCACCCCGGCAGGGGCAGGCGCTGCATCGCCGCCGGCAGCAGGGGCAGCACCCCGGCCGAGGCGATCGCCTCCTTCAGCACGAGGACGAGCAGCGTACTCAAGAGCATATTCGCGTGAAACGCGCCCTTGAGCATCGGCCCCCATTCGCGCGGCGCGACACGATAGACCAGCATCGCAAGCACGATGGTAATCCCGAGCGCCAGCGTCACCGAGAGGTCAAACGCCAGGATGAGCACCACTGCCAACAGCAGCGTCCACAGATGGCAGAACAGCCGCCCCGCGCATTGCAGGCGGGAAGGCGCCGGGGCGTCCCCTTCTGCCTCCTCCGCCGCCTGGGGCGCCTTGGGGATCCGCCGCAGATACCTGAGGCAGCCGATGCCGATGAGCACCGCCAGCGGGAAGAGCATCCCGAGCAGGAATTTCGCCGTCGGCACCCCGGTCAGATTCAAAAGCAGCAGCACGCTCGTATAGGTCGGCAGCGCGCTTTCCGGCACATGCCGCAGCCAGCTAGCCGTAAATGCCTGCTCCTCCGGCTTCAGATACCCCTCCGTCGCCTCCCGCGTGACCTCACAGGCGAGCAGCATGGCCGCCGCCGAGGGCAGCAGCCCCACAAACAGCGCCGCCCCCGCCGCATTGATCCGGCGGTTGTGAAAGATCCCGTCCAGGTCGCTCTGCGCCTTGCGGATCTGCCCGCGGGCGTCCAGAATCTTCTGCAAAAGCCCCACCAGATAGATGGACAGCAGCATCGAGAGGCTGGACGCGCTGCTCACCGACTTCCACAGGATCGCGCCGACCTCCGAGAGGGGAAGGCGGTAGAGCAGGATCGTCGCCAGGATCCCGCCCAGCATGGCCTGCCACAACGGGCGCTTCAGCGCCAGCAGCAGGATGAGCAGCGCAAACACGATCGCCAAATACAGGATCTCCATAGCCTGCCTCCCGCCCGCTTACAGGCGCTTGCCGCAGTCCGCGCCGGGCGTGGTGACGATGACTTCCGCCGGTGCGATCACGAGCGCGCCCTTGGCCGTCGCCGCGCCGTGGAACATCGCCTCTGCCGTCGCCCGAAAATGCTCCACGGCCGGCCCCTCGGTCACATAGCGGGCCGTTCCCTTGATCTGATAGCCTTTGAGCGCCTGCTCGTCGCTGACGGCGACGGCGATGTTCGCGTCCTTCTGCAAATTTTCCAGCGTCGTGTGCAAAAAGACATCCCCCACCAGGAGTTCTCCCTCCGGGCTGATTCCCTTAAACGCCACCGGGACGACATTGGGGCGTTCACCCTGCGTCGCCAGGTACCACATCTGTTTTTCCAACAGTTCTTTTACTTCCGCATTCCACTGCATCGTGTTTTCCTTCCTTTCTTGCCGCACGGCATGGCTTCATTTTACAAAAAAGCTCTGCAAACGCAAGATATCCGCAAATTTATGAGTTACTTATCTTTTTCATAGTTTCTTTTCTTTCGCAAGAAAAGCGGCTATACTAAAAGCAGTAAAACGCATGGAGGGATTGGACATGTACGAACGCAAACTGAAACGGGAAATTCGCTGTCCCCTGGAATATGGGCTGGAGATCTTCGGCGGGAAATGGAAATCCCGCATCCTGTGCGTGCTGGCGGCCAAGGGGCAGCTGCGCTACAGCGCCCTGCGCGAGGAGATCGGCAACATCACTGACCCTGTCCTCGCCGCCGCCCTCAAGGAATTGCAGCGGGACGGCGTCATCTACCGCTATACCTTTGACGAGATCCCGCCGCATGTGGAATATGCCCTCACGCCCAAGGGGCAGTCCGTCATCCCCATTTTGCAGAGCATCTGCCGCTGGGCCGGCGCGTATCACCGGGAACCGGGCGAGACGCCGCTGCCGATCTGCGACCGGTGCGACTATCGCCCCGCCGAGTTTGCCTGACTCCCCCCTTGGCCGGGAGGAGGCCTCGCGGATGCCGACTGCGCTGCGCCCACAAAGCCCCTGTGACAGAGAGTTGCATCCCCTGCCGGTCGAGAGCGCTCCCGGCATCCCGACCTATACGCCGACTTCCTCGGCGGCAAGTGGGAGGCGAACGCCTGGAAGCTCTAAGAAAACAGGAAAAGCAAAAAACGGATACGGCGACATGCCGCATCCGTTTTTTCTTGTCAAAACTCTGTTATCACAGATCGTGCCGCCTCAAAGCAGATCCGCAAAGAGCGCGATGTTCTCCGCCCGCAGGGGCAACTCCCCCACCTGTTCCTTTTGGATTACCTCAACAATCCGGTCGTTCACCGGGGTGGGCACTCCGCACTTACGCCCCCATGCACAGACCACGCCGTTGATCGCCTCCACCTCGCAGGGCTTGCCGTGCCGCAGGTCCTGCAGCATGGAAGGCTCGATCGCGCGGTGTTTTTTCATGGCGATGGGGAGCAGCCATTCCGCGATCTTACGCTTGCACGCGTTCTTATAATAGAAGAGCTTTGTGATGTCCTTGCCCTGCACCGGCGCAAACGAGACGCCCGCTGCCCGGCCGACATCCATGCATTCCTTCATGCAGCGGACAGCCACGCGCTTTGCCTGCCTGCCTTCACTGACATCGCCGAAGCAGCCGCCGATCGCCGTCCCGAGGCCGGAAAAGGTCGCGTTGATGAGCAGCTTGGACCAGCGCACGCCGAGCAGGTTCTCCTCCTGCTCCACCGGGCACATGTGCTCCAGCAGCTGCCGCACCGCCGCCATCTGCTCGGCCGAAATGCCCGGCATCCCGCCGATATGGAAGGAAAGGCTGTCCGGGCTGCTCGTGAGGCGGCTCTCGCCCGGCGCAGTGAGCGTCGCGCCCCATTCCACCACGCATCCCATCGTGTGCGCTTCACCCACGATCTCGGCAATGCCCGGCTCGGGGATCCCGTTCTGCATCGTCACGATCACGCCCGACGGGCTGAGCATCGGCGCTAGAAAGGCGACGACCTCCGCATTGTGCAGCTGCTTGGTCATGAGAAAAATGACATCATAGCTCCCCTGCATCTCTTCGGGATAAATCGCCCGCACCGGCGTCGTAAATTCCACCGTCCCCGTGATGTGCGCGCCCCCTTCGCGCAGCGCCTCCACATGCGCCCTGTTTCGATTGACCAGCTCTACCGGCACGCCCGCACGTGAAAGATACGCGCCCAGCACCGTTCCGAGCGAACCTGCTCCATAAATTGCACACCGCATCGTATGTTCCTCCTGTCTATCTCCCGGCGGTTTCGCGGACGCTCAGCCCTCGATCACGCCTTCCTTTTCCATCTGGACAAAGTCCTCCCGGCCAAACCGGTGATAGGCCAGCCCGAAGTCGTCCTGCGTCACGCAATACATATAGGGATCTACCGCTGCGTCCTCGAAATAGAAGATATGCCCCACGCCGTCGTGCGCGTCCTCGCGCTCTAAAAAGCGGGTCCCCTCCTGCGCGGCCCAGCGCGCGAAAAGCCCTCGCACCGCCGCCATGTCCGCGCCCTTCTTCCGCATCACTGCCAGCAGCTCCATCAAAAATGCGGGCGCAGGGACCTTTTCCGCCACATAGCGGCATCCTTCGCGGGGGATGTCCAGGCAGACGCGCTCCTTGCCGGAGACTGTGATCCTGCCAAGCTGCGGCTCTGCCTCCCGGCAAAACGCCGCCAGCGCCCGGTCCAATTCCTCGCGGGAATACCCTTCGCCGAGCTCCAAGAGGATCGCCAGCGACTGTGCCGGGTAATAGAGCTTCATGTCCGTCTCGCCCGTCCCGAGCTTCAATTCCCATTCCTTGATCGTATCCGTCAGATGCAAAAACAATTTTTTCGCCTGCATACGCGTTCCTTTCTACCGCCTTTTCCCCTCTTCAATGTATCATGCCCCTTCGCGCGCGTCAACGCCCTTTCGACAGAAAAAAACCGCCCCCAAGGTCGGGGGCGGCTCTGCTTATACGCTTATGGAAATCCGCCTTGCGGCAGAATTTTTACAAAGGTTAAGCGACGCAAACATTGACTGCTCTCAGTCTGCTGGGGTTCTTGGGATCCGGCTCGGTATCAAAAGTCACCTGCTGGCCCTCGTTGAGCGTCTTGAAACCGTCGGCAACGATCGCGGAGAAATGCACAAAAACATCCCCACTGCCGTCATTGTTGGAAATAAAGCCGAAGCCCTTTTCCGCATTAAACCACTTTACCGTACCTTTAAACATCGAAGGTACCTCCTAAAACATAATCGATATCCTCTGCAAAAAAAACGCCTTGCCGTAAATCATAAGGCAAGTGCGTTCCAAGCTGCGCTTTTTCATTGCATTCTGAATACAGCTTTATTATATTCGCTTATCCTGAAAATAGCAAGCAGAATTGGCAGGGATTTTCGATTTTTGCGCCTCAGGCCTGCGCGCTTCCCACCGTGCGCCGGTACAGCTTGCGGATGCCGCAGGGCCAGCAGAGCACCATCCCGCCGACCGCACCGACCACCGCCTGCAGGATCTGATAGGGCAGCTTCAACAGCGCATATTCCGGCGTGCTGTAGATAAACGCCCGCCCGAGCGAATAGCCGACCACCATGATCACCGCGCCGAGGCTGACGCCGATCCCCGCGGCCAGCGCCGGGCGCTTTTGCGACAGCTTGTGCGCGCAGAGGGAGATTACCACCGCTTGCAGGCCATGCGTCACCAAAGAGACGAACATGGGCGTCGGGTAAAAGAACAGGTCCCCCAAAAATGCGCCGATCCCGCCTACACAAAAGGCCTCGACCGGCCCCAGCAGGATTGCCGCGGTGCAGATGATCACATCGTTTAGATACAGATGCCCACCCGGCACCGGCACGCCGAAAGAGCTCATTGCCACATTGATCGCCAAAAACAGTGCGCTCAGGCAGATGCGCAGCGTCATCGTTTTGGTCTTTTGTCTGTTTTCCATAGGGATTCTCCTTTACAAACTGCATTTCCCTTAGTATACTTGCTTACTGATGCTATGGAAATCACCAGATCAAGGAGTTTTTATATAACCAGATGAATCCGTCCTCCAAAGAATTTGCCTACCTCCTGCTCTATCACCGCCTGCGCGACGCCATCCGGCAGGGCGCCTACCCCTATGGCTCGCGCCTCCCCGCCAAGCGCGCGCTCGCCGAGCAGTCCGACGTGAGCGTCATCACGGTGGAGCACGCCTATGCCATCCTCTGCGAAGAAGGCTATGTCGAGGCGCGCCCCCGCAGCGGTTATTTCGTGTTCTACCGGCCGGAGGAATACTGGCAGGCCGCCCCGGCGGAGGAGGAGCTCTCTCCCCTCCCCGCTCCGCGCCCGCTGCTGCAGGACGCCTTTCCCTTTTCGGTGCTCGCCAAAGCCATGCGCCGCGTGCTGTCCGCCATGGGCGAACAGCTCCTGCAAAAGTCGCCCAACTGGGGCTGCCCCGTCCTGCGCAGCGCCATCGCCGCCTACCTGGCGCGCAGCCGCGGCATTTTCGTGCGCGCCGCGCAGATCGTCATCGGCTCCGGTGCGGAATACCTCTACAGCCTGATCGCGCAGCTTTTGGGCCGCGAACGCATCTACGGACTGGAAAACCCCTCCTATGAAAAGATCCACCGCGTCTATGAGGCGCTGGGCGTCACCTGCGACCTCCTCAAGCTGGGCGGCGACGGCATCCGCAGCGCAGAGCTCGCCCGCACGCAGGCCAGCGTGCTGCATGTCACCCCGTTTTGCAGCTTCCCGAGCGGCGTCACCGCCTCGGCCTCCAAGCGCGGGCAATACCTGCATTGGGTCGAGGCGCGGGAAGGCTTCCTCATCGAGGACGACTTTTCCTCGGAATTCTCCCTC
>CAKTFI010000038.1 GCA_934555865.1 uncultured Christensenellaceae bacterium
TCTGCGCCGCAGCCGGCGATGGAACAGAGCGCCGCGCAGCCCGGCTACGCGCAGCCCGAGAACGCCGCACAGGCCGGGTATTACAGATACGCCGCGCCGCAGGGCTATGCACAGCAGACCTACGCGCAGCCTGCCGCCGGGCAGGGGGCGCAGACCGGCGCGCCCTATGGCTATGCCGCACAGCAGAATGCCTATGCACAGCAGGCCTGGCAGGGGCAGTACCCCGCGGGCACGCCCGGATACGCGGGCGCGCAGCCGCAGACTCCGGCACCCAAAAAGCGCCGCCGCGGCTGGACGGTCGTAGGGCTCATCGCCGGGGCGCTGGCCTGCATGTTTGTGGGCTTTCTGCTCTCGCTCAACCTGCTCATCCCGATGCTGGCCAACCGGATCGACAACCCGTCCTACCCCTGGCAGGGCTATGAGACCGAGCAGAACACGCCTGTCATCAAAAAGGACGAATACGCGCCCGATCCTTCGATCACAGAGATCGGCGGCAGCGCACCCGTGATCCAAAACGCGGCCAACCCCGTGCCGGAGATCGCAGCCTATTGGGCGGAAAGCATGGTCGGCATCAATGGCTACACGACGGAGGATGGGGCAGAGACGCTGTACGCCCGCGGGTCCGGCTTTGTGATCCGCGCGGACGGGTATATCCTCACCAACTTCCATGTCATCGCCGAGAGCACGAGCTATACCGTGGACATCGAGGGCAAGGGCGAATGCCCGGCGCAGTTCGTGGGCGGCGACGCGACGATGGACATCGCCGTGTTGAAGGTCGATTGCAGCGGCTTAAAGCCGGTGGCGATCGGCAGCTCGGCGGACACGAAGGCGGGCGAGCTTGCCATCGCGATGGGCAACCCCGCCGGGGCGGATACTGACCTCTCGGGCAGCGTGACGGTGGGCTATGTGAGCTATGTCGGCCGCAAGATGACCTATAACAACACGCAGCAGGAATTTTTGCAGATCGACACGGCGGTCAACCCCGGCAACAGCGGCGGTGCGCTCTTAAACAGCCGCGGAGAGGTCATCGGCGTCGTCACGCTCAAGAGCCTCGTCTCCTCCTATGACGAAAACGGGTATGCCATCAATTCCGAAGGGCTCGGCTTTGCAATCCCGATCGACGCGGCGGCAGAGACGGCGCTTTCCATCATCCAGTCCGGGTCGGTAAAGCGTCCGGGCATCGGGATTCTGTATGTCGAGCTTTCGGCCGAGGACGCGGCGGAACAAAAGGTCCCGCAGGGCAAGCAAGTTCAGAGCTTCATGCCGGACAGTCCGGCCGAGGCGGCGGGGCTGGAGGAGGGCGATGTGATCGTCCGCTGCAACGGCGTGACACTTTCCGAGCACGACATCCTGGTCGACACGATCCGCGCGGCGACCCCGGGCGACACGATCGAGCTTTCCGTGTGGCGCGAGGGCAAGATGCTGGACTTCACGGTCGTCGTGGGCGACATGAACCACATGGTCGTATATTGACAAAAGCCAAAAAAGAGAGTGGTCTTTACTCTCTTTTTTTGTTATAATAGCCTTGACGGAATGCGGAAAACGCGCGGCCGCGCGGGCTTTTCCGTCATAGGGAAGGGAATTGCCAACAGGAGGGAACAGTATGCGCATTTTGATCGTGGAAGACGAAGTGCATCTGGCGGAAGCACTCCGGCAGATTCTATGGGAAGAGAAATACAAGACGGATGTGGTCTATGACGGCGATGACGGCTTTGAATACGCCATGAGCAACGCCTATGACGCGATAATTTTGGACATCATGCTCCCGGGGCAGAACGGGATCGAGGTCGTGCGCCGCCTGCGCGCGGAAAAGAACAATGTCCCGATCCTGCTGCTCACGGCCAAGGACGAGGTGAGCGACAAAGTGCGCGGGCTGGACGCGGGGGCGGACGACTATATGACCAAGCCGTTTTCGCCGGAAGAGCTCCTGGCGCGCCTGCGGGCGATCATGCGGCGGCAGGGCGATGTCGTGTTTGACGAGATCAAATACCTCGATCTGGCGCTCAATGTGTCCTCGCGCCTGCTCCGCTGCGGCGAAAAGTCCGTGCACCTCGCCTATAAGGAATTCGAGATCTTCCGCATGCTCGTCCGGCGGCCGGATGTCATCCTCCCCAAGGAGGACATCATTGTCAAGGTCTGGGGCGCGGACACGGAGGCCAACGACAACAATGTCGAGGCATACATCTCCTTCCTGCGCAAAAAGCTGTCCTTCCTCGGGACGCAGGCGCAGATCAAGACCATCCGCAAGGTAGGGTACCGCCTGGAAAAAGCCAATGATTAAAAAGCTGCGCTGGAAGTTCGTCTGGCTGAACACCCTGTTCATCCTGTGCATTTTCGTGCTGCTGCTGGGGGCGTTCTGTGCGAGCGTCGCCGCACGGCAGCGCGAGGTAGACTACCGGCAGCTGGAACGCGCACTCGACCGCGGGTACCGCACCCGGCCGCACCGGATGGACCCGGAGCGCCCGGATGTGCAGCAGGACACCAGCCCCGGGTTCTGCGTCAAGGTCGACCTGGAGGGCAACATCGTGCTCGTGGACACGCAGGTCTATTCCGAGATCTCCGAACAGCTCATGCGGGAGGCGGTGGACGCCGCCCTGCGCACAGGTAGGGAACAGGGGATGATCCGCAAGCTGCACCTGCGCTATATGTGCCGCACGCTCAGCACGGGGCAAAAGATCGCCTTCCTCGATGTCTCGGCGGAACAGCAGCAGATGCAGGGGCAGATGTATATCGGCCTGCTCGTGCTGCTCGTGGGCACGCTGGCGGTCATCGGCGTGGCGTATATCTTTTCGGGCATCGCCATCCACCCGGTGCAGCAGGCGTGGGTGCAGCAAAAGCAGTTCGTGGCCGATGCCTCGCACGAGATCAAGACGCCGCTCACCGTCGTGCTCACCACGGCGGACATCCTGCTGCAAAACCCGGACGCGACGATCCGGTCGCAGCAAAAATGGGTGGAATACATCAAGGCGGAGGCGGAGCGCATGCGCGAGCTGGTGGAGAACATGCTGTTCCTCGCCAAGTCGGACGCAGGCAAGGAACCGGTCACCTTTTCGCGGGTGAATTTCAGCGAGATCGTGTGGAACCACATGCTGCCGCTGGAATCCATCGCCTATGAAAAGGGCGTCACGATCACAAGCGACATCGCGCCGGAGGTCTACCTCGAAGGGCACGCGGGGCGGCTCGGGCAGCTGGTGGTCATCCTGCTGGACAACGCCTGCAAATACGCGCCGCCGGGCAGCGAGGTGTTCCTACAGCTGCGCGCGCGGCAGGA
Organism: uncultured Christensenellaceae bacterium; assembly: GCA_934555865.1. Taxonomy (GTDB): domain Bacteria; phylum Bacillota; class Clostridia; order Christensenellales; family Christensenellaceae; genus QANA01. Next base: position 3,272 of record CAKTFI010000038.1, read on the forward strand.
CCGGGCGGTGCTGCTCGTCCGAAACGCGGCGGAGGAGGTCGTCCCCCCGGAAAAACTCGTGCACATCTTCGACCGCTTTTACCGCGTGGACGAGGCGCGGACGCGCGGCATGGGCGGATACGGGCTGGGGCTGGCCATCGCCAAGACGATCGCCGAACAGCACGGCGCCAAGATCTGGGCGGAAAGCTCGCCGGAGGAAGGCATGACCTTTTTTGTGGACTTTGGCAAGAACGCCCGCAAGTGCAAAAAGAAGTGCCGATGCAAACCGAAGCGCACAAAAAAACGAACCCAAACCTGAGGGTTCGTTTTTTGTTTGCTTTTTTCGGGTCAAGCCTTCTGCCAGGTCGTCCCTTCGCGCGTGTCCTTTAGGAGGATGCCCTTCTCCGCCAGCTCGGCGCGGATGGCGTCCGCCCGGGCATAGTCCTTGGCCTGCTTGGCGGCGGCGCGCTCGGCGATTTTTTCCGCGATATAGGCTTCGAGTGCGGCATCCACGGCGGGAGCCTGCTGCGCGGCCGGTTCGCCGACCAGGTCGAGCGAGAGGACGCGGTCGAAATCCGCGGCGAGCCAACGCTTGGTCGCGTCCGAGACTGGCGCCTTCAACACATCGTAGAGCACCGTGAGCGCCATGGAGGTGTTGAGGTCGTTGCCGAGCGCCTGGGCGAACTTCACGCGATACGGCTCCGCCGCAGCGAGGTCGGGCTCTCCCGCGGGATTCAGGGCGGCGATGCGCTTCTTGAGCCGCTGATAGGCCGTGGCCGTGTTGTCCAGCGCCTCATAGCTGAACATGAGCGGCTTGCGGTAGTGCGACTGCAGGCAGAACAGGCGGTACACGAGCGGGTCATACCCCTTGCTTTCGAGGAGAGAGACCGTCAAAAAGTCGCCCTTGGACTTGCTCATCTTGCCCGTCTTGTCATTTAGGTGGTGGATGTGGAACCAGTAATTGCACCACTTGTGGCCGAGGTAGGCCTCGCTCTGCGCGATCTCGTTCGTGTGGTGCGGGAAGATGTTGTCCACGCCGCCGCAGTGCAGGTCGAGGTATTCGCCCAGGTGCTTCATGCTGATGCCCGAGCACTCGATGTGCCACCCCGGATACCCGACGCCCCAGGGGCTGTCCCACTTGAGCTCCTGATCGTCGAACTTGGACTTGGTGAACCAGAGCACGAAGTCCGCCTTGTTGCGCTTGTTGGGGTCCTGATCGACATCGTCGCGGACGCCGACCATGAGGTCCTCGCTGCTGTGCCCGGTGAGGACATAGTAGTCGCGCAGCTTGGAGGTGTCAAAGTACACATTGTCCCCCGCGATATAGGCATAGCCGTTTTCCAGCAGGCGGGAGATGATCTTGATATATTCCCCGATGCAATGCGTCGCCGGTTCCACGACATCCGGGCGCTTGATGTGGAGCTTGCGGCAATCCTCGAAAAACGCGTCGGTATAGAACTTCGCGATCTCCATGACCGTCTTGTGCTCGCGCTTGGCGCCCTTGAGCATCTTGTCCTCGCCGGTGTCGGCGTCGCTCGAGAGGTGCCCGACATCCGTGATGTTCATGACGCGCTTCACTTCATAGCCGTCATAGCGCAGCGCCTTTTCCAGCACATCCTCCATGATATAGCTGCGCAGGTTGCCGATGTGGGCGAAGTGATAGACCGTCGGCCCGCAGGTGTACATCGAGACCTTGCCCGGCTCATGCGGGATGAATTCCTCGACCTTTTTGCTCAGCGTGTTATACAGATAGACCTTGCTTAACATACGATTCTCCTAAACTCGATTTGAAAAAGCCGCATATCGGGCTCGATATGCGGCGGGACGACAGGGCATTCAGTTTTCCGGACAGCGCGGGAACCCTTTGGAAACTGCGCCGGATGGCCGCAAAGGTTTTGTTTTGGTTAGGCGGCGACAGCGACACATGTTTCTTCTCCCTCCGGAACTTTTTTACATACTATTACATTAACATAGCCCGTGCCGTTCGTCAATCGGGGAATTTTCCCCCGCCCGGGCGAAAAAGCGGGAAAGGCGCAGAAGGCCCGCCGCGGAGAGGGCCTCCTCCCGGCATAGCGCGGAAAGCGCCGCCTCCCGGTTGTCGGGGCAGTATTCGACCTCCTTGGAGAACAGCTGCGCGATGCGGCAGGCCCGGTCGGGCGAAAGCGCGCCGGTGCGGCGGGCTTCGTCCGCCAACAGCAGGCGGAGCAGCGCACAGCTCGCCACGCAAAGCTGCATGGGCAGCAGCACCTCGCCGTCAAACGCCGCCTTGCCGAAATAGCGAAAGACGAGGTAGACAGCGAACTGCTCGAAAAAGACTTCCGAAGGGAGGCCGTCCGCGTCGGGAAGTGCCGCGCCGGAAAATGGGAAGGCGGGCGAGGCCGCGGCCGATTCGGGAACGATTTGCATGACCGCGGGTGCGTCGGCGGACACACGATCCTGTGCGGCCGGGGAGAGGGTTGCTTCCAGTGGGAGGGCGGTGAGGTCGTCGCCTGCCGCCGGGCTGCCCGCGTCCGCCTGAAAAAGCGCAGCAAGCGCCGGGAGCGTCTCCGCCTGGGCAAGGTCTGCCGCGATCCGATCGAGCAGCGCGCGCCATTCCGGCTCCATGGATTCCTCCGGGGAAAAGGCGGCGACCAGCGCCCGCACTGTGCCGAGGATGTCCGCCGCGCAGGCGGCAGACTTGGGGGCATCGGAAGTCGGAGAGGCAGTCTGCGCGGCGAAGGACGCTTTCGCATCCCGGGCAAGCGCCGGAGCGGTTGCTGGGGCGGATGTAGGGCTTTCCGCAGGTTCGGCGTCCACCTTGGCTGCGGGAACGGCCGACATTTCGCCGGGCAGGCCGGTGCAGGTTTGCGTTGCCGCAGGGCCGGAGGCTTCCGGGGCGGCAGCGACCATGGAGCACAAGCCCCCTTCCTTTGCCGCTTCGTCCAAGATGTCCGTGAACTCTTCGATCGACACGGCCCGGTCGAGACGGGTCTGCACCGCCCGGCAGAGCGCGAGCGCCTGCGCAAGGCGGGAAAAGACGGGAATGCCGCGATCCTGCAAGAGGCGGAACAGCCGCCCGCGCAGGGTAAACAGCGCGCGGCAGACCGCCGGGTCGGGCGCATCGGCGTCGGCAAAGGGCGCGGGGCCGTCCGCGCAGGAAAGCTGCATGGGCGCGCGCGTAAGTAGGACGAGGCGGGCGGCCGCCTCGCAGGCGAGCCCCACGCCCATCTCCGCAAAGTCGCCGTATTGCTCGATGTATCGCGGGTGCCGCGCACAGATCTGACACAGCGATTCGCGGCCGAGTTCCGCATACAGGTCGCACAGATTTTGCGCGTTCAAAAACGGGCAACGCTCCTCCGCCCCCACAAGGCGGAAATGCGGCGTGCCCCGGGGGTCGATCGCGGCGCGCAGGCGATCGCCGATCTCGCCCGGCTGCGCGAGGTAGCGGGCATAGGAATCCGGGTCGATGTCAATTTCCCACCCGCGGCAGCAGGTGTCCCGGCAATCCCCGGCCAGGCAGCAAAAGCGGGCGTAATAGCTTGGCGTATAGATCTTCATAGGCAAAGAAAAATCCCCGGGGCGTGCGCTCCGGGGGAAAGAGTTTTGTTCAGGCGAGGACGGTGATGGAATAGCTCACGGAATATTCCTGCCCCGCCTCCAGGCGGATGCAGCCGGGCTTGTCCTCGAAATTGCCGGTCTCGTCGGTATAGGCGGGCAGGCCGTTCCACGGCTCCAGGCAGAAGAACGGGGCGCGCTTTTTGGGCGGCGTCCACAGCGTGAGGTTGGTAAACCCGGTGTAGTCGAAACTTAGCCCCGTGCCGTCGCTCTTTTTGACGAGTTTGACCTTGTGGCTCTTCGGCGCCTTCAACACGATGGCGTCCACATCGAAGTCCGCATAGACAATGTCATAGGTATCGCCCTCGATGCGCTTAGCGAGCTTGTAGGCATCGCTGAACAGGCTTTCTGCGTCGGTATAGTACATGTCGAGGTCCTCCGGCTGCTCAAACACGAGCTTGTAATCCTCGGCGGAGCCGTCGACGCAGTACCCCGCGTGGCCGCCGATGCAGAAGACCATGGGCTCCGCGCCCTCGTTTTTCACATGATAGGTCGTGGTGTAGCCCTGCTCCGTGATCTCGTGCGAGACATCCAGGCGGAAGTCGAACGGATATTGCGCGCGCGTCGCCTCCGAAGCCGAAAGCGTGAAGGTCGCCTTGGTGTCGGTGCAGTCCGAAAGGACGAACTCGCTCTTGCGGGCAAACCCGTGCTTGGTGGTCAGGGAATATTCCTTGCCGCCGAATTTGACTTTCCAATCCTTGAGCGCGCTGACAAACGGGAACAGCACCGGCGCATGGCCGTTCCAATAGGCCGGATCGCCCGTCCAGATGTATTCGCGGCCCTTGTTTTTGTAGGAAATCAACTCGCCGCCGCGCGTGTCGACCACGCCTTCCGCGCAGCCCAGGTGAAGCGTCTTCTGCATAAAAAGCTCCTCTCAATCTTTGAAAATAGCGGGCCGGGCGGCCGCGCCTTTCCTTTATTATGCGCCCATTTGGGGATTTGTTCAAGAGGCTTTTTCTGCCGCTCCGCCGGGTGGGGAAAAGGCGTCGAAATGCGGTGCTTTTTACTTGAATTCCCAGAACAGGTGTAGTATGATAATGTAAATATTTTATAAATGTGGATGTATATGCGCCCTAGAGGCATAAAAATGCATCTGCCGGGCGGGGAGCTTTCACAAAGCCCCCCTCGGGGCAGGAAGAATACGCATGGAAAACAATATCATTCAAATTGAGAATCTGGAAAAGATCTTCCCGGGCAAGGACAGCACGGTGGTCGCCTTGCAGGGCATCGACCTCGGCATCCGCGCGGGGGAGATCTTTGGCATCATCGGCTTGTCCGGCGCGGGTAAGAGCACGCTGGTGCGCTGCATGAACCTCCTGGAGCGGCCGACCAGCGGGCGCGTGCTGTTCGACGGGGTCGATTTGGCGTCGCTTTCGCGGCGGGAGCTTTTGCGGGTGCGGCAATCTATCGGCATGATCTTTCAGGGATTCAACCTGCTTGCGCAGCGCACGGCTCTTAAAAACATCTGCTATCCGATGGAAATCGCCGGCTGGCCCAAGGCGAAGATGATCGAGCGCGCCAAGGAATTGTTGGACATCGTCGGCCTGCCGGACAAGGCGGGGGCGTACCCGTCGCAGCTCTCGGGCGGACAGAAGCAGCGCATCGCCATTGCGCGCGCGCTCGCGACCAACCCCAAGGTGCTGCTCTGCGACGAGGCAACAAGCGCGCTCGACCCGAACACGACGCAGTCCATCCTGCGCCTCTTAAAGGAGATTAACCAGACGATGGGCGTCACGGTCGTCATCATCACGCATGAGATGCGCGTGATCGAGCGCATCTGCCATCGTGTGGCCGTCATCGATCAGAGCCGGATCGTCGAGATGGGCGATGTGCAGGAGGTATTCCGCCGCCCGCAGTCGGCGATTGCAAAGCAGCTCATCCTCCCGCAGGGCGGGGCGGTGGAACGCATGGCGGGGAGCCGGACGGTGCGCATCGTGTTTGACGGGATGTCCTCGTTCGAACCGGTCATTTCCAACATGACGCTGGAATGCCGCACGCCGGTCAACATCCTGTTCGCGGACACGAAAAATATCGACGGAAAAGCCTTTGGGCATATGATCCTGCAATTGCCGGAGGACGCGGCGGCGATCGAGCGCATCCGGGCATATCTGGAAAGCCGCGGCATCACATATAAGGAGGAAGAGCCGAATGTTCACACCGCAAATGCTTAAACTGCTTGGAACGGGGATCCTGGAATCCCTGTATATGACGCTGGTTGCGACTTTTCTCGCGTACCTGTTCGGGCTGCCGCTCGGGTTGGTGCTTTCGGTGACGGATAAGGAAGGCATCCGCCCCGTTCGCCCGCTCAACGCGGTGCTCGGGTTTTTGGTGAACCTGCTGCGGTCGGTGCCGTTCATCATCCTGTTGGTCGCGATCATCCCGTTCACGCGCAAGATTGTGGGCACCTCCATCGGGTCGACCGCGACGATCGTGCCGCTCGTGGTGTCGGCCATCCCCTTTGTGGCGCGCATGGTCGAATCCTCCATCAAGGAGGTCGACGCCGGCGTGATCGAGGCGGCACAGGCGATGGGCACCCCGACCTTTCGGATCGTGACGAAGGTGCTCGTGCCGGAGGCAATGCCTTCGCTGCTCACGGGCGCGGCCATCGCGGTGACGACCATCCTTGGGTATTCGGCGATGGCGGGCTTTGTCGGCGGCGGCGGCCTGGGCACGATTGCCATCAACTATGGATATTACCGCTATCAGACGGATGTCATGCTGGTCACGGTGGCGCTGTTGGTCATCATCGTGCAGCTCTTTCAGGAGGTCGGCATGCGCATCGCGCACAAGGCGGATAAACGCGTAAAATCATAATCAAAGGAGATTATTGGTATGAAAAGATTTACAGCACTCGTTTTGTCGCTCTGCCTGCTGGTTTGCCTGGCGGCCGGCTGCGGCAAGAAGAAGGAAGACAATGTGTCCGGG
>CAKTFI010000039.1 GCA_934555865.1 uncultured Christensenellaceae bacterium
ACATCCCGCCTCTGCAGATCCCGGTCGAAGGCGACATCGCCGTTTGTGTCGCGTACCCCTCCTTTGCGCTCAGCACCAAGCAGTCCCGCCAGGCGCTGCCCACAGAGGTCACGATGGCAGACGCCGTGCACAACCTTTCCTGCATGAGCTTTCTCACCGCGGCCTTCTATACGCAGAATTATGCGTTGCTGCCGCAGGCGCTGGACGACCGCCTGCACCAGCCCTACCGCAAGCACCTGATCCCAGGCTACGACGAAGTCGCATCGGCGGCGCAGGCGCTCGGCGCCTATGGCACCTGCCTGTCCGGGGCCGGCCCGTCCATGCTCTGCTTCGTCAAGGCCAGCGAGCTTTCGGCCTTTGCCGAAGCCTTTTCCCGGGAAATACACAAGATCCCGGGCAGCTGGATCGCCATCCCCTCGCTCATCAACAAGCAGGGCGCGACCCTGGAGGAAGCGGCGCAGTAAGGCTTTCAAAAGAGAAAGAGACATCCGTCCCCCCGGATGCCTCTTTTTTTATGCCGCTTTGCCAAGGCTCTGCGGCGAGACTTGCTCTGCGCTTCGATCCTCCACGTGCTTTATGCAATTATGCATAAAATATGTATAACTTATTTCAATACATTATTCCTCCCGATACAGCCAACAGGCCCCCGGCGAGCCCTCCACCTCCTGCCGCATTTCCCGCAGCAGCAATTGCACCTGCGCGTGCTGCGGATGGTCGCGCCGCTGCACGAGGTAGACCATGCGTGCCCGCGGTCCGTCCGCCAGCTGCCGCAGCAACGCAGACCCCTTTTCCTCCAGCACCCGTGCCAGAGAACGCGGCACGATCGCCCAGCTCCCCGGGAGCTCCAGGAGCTGCTCAAAGATCAAAATGTCGTCCAAAAACGCGCGCGGCCGCGTCGACGCGCCAAACCAATAGGCATCCCACTGTGCAAATTCTGGCCCCCATTCCACCAAGATCTCCTGCCGGACATCCAGCTCTGCCGGGTTGACCGTGGGAGGGAGGGGCGCTTTTTTGCTGCACACCAGCGCCATCTCTTCCCGAAAGAGTGGGATCACCTCCACATGGGCGGCGTACATCGGCGAGCCCACAAACCCGATATGCGCTTCACCGCGCTCTACGCGATGAAAAATCTCGTAGGACTGAAAGGAGCCGAGCGCGATTTGTCCCCCGGCGCTTTCCTGCAAAAAGCTCCGATAGATGCGAGGCATGAAGCAAAAATTCACGCTGGAGATCGCCGCGATGCGCAGGACGCCCCGTCCCTCCTCCTGTCCAATGGCGCGGCTTTCCTGCCAGAGCAGGCGCCACTTTTCCGCGATCGGCACAAAACGGCGGCCCGCCTCGGTCAACTGCACCTCCCGCTTTCCCTTGCTGCGCCGGAACACCTGCGCCCCCAGCTTGCGCTCCAAGGCGTCGATGCGGTTGCTCAGCGTCGGCTGTGTGAGGAACAGCCTCTCCGCCGCCCGGCTGATCGATCCATGCTCTACGACCGCCAAAAAACCTTCGATCTCTTCCTGATTCATCGCGTTTCTCCAAAATATAAATTCATTTTATATTTTACACCAAATAAACCGATTTTCAAATATATTCTGTCGGGTATACTGAGAATGACAATTTTTATTCCGAGGATTTCCGATGAAAAAAGTACATTACAGCTGGGTCATCTGCCTGGCCTGCACCCTCTTATTGTTCACGACCATGGGGCTGGTGGCCAATATCTTCTCCGTCTACCGTCCCTATATTCTTTCCCAATACCGCTTTACCAACACGCAATGCGCCATGATCACCACGGTGCGCTGCCTGTTTTCCTTCTTCTCCATGTTCATCATCCGGGTATATTACCGGCGGATCTCCCTGCGAAGGGGGACGCTGTTTGCCGTGATCCTCTCCGCCGCGGCCTATGCGGTCTATGGCGCGGCTTCCTCCATCGGCCTCTTCTACCTCGGCGCCGCGCTGGCCGGGCTTGGATATGGCCTCGGGACAATGTTCCCCATCTCGATCCTCATTGATCGATGGTTTGCGCAAAAGAAGGCTCTTGCGCTCAGCCTGTGCAGTATCGGATCCGGCATTGCCCCCATCCTTCTGCCACCGCCCATCACGCTACTCATCCAAAGGCTTGGGGTGTCTACTGTCTTTTTCTTACAGGCCGGCCTCATGCTCCTGCTGGGCGGCATCATCTTCCTGCTGCTGCGCAACGACCCACAAGAGCTGCATCTGCGCCCCTATGGTACCGAAACAGCGGAGGATACTGCGCCCGGCAAGATCCTGCGCGCAAAATCGCGCCCCTTGTCCGCACGCGAATGGGTGTTCCTCGGCAGCTGTATCCTGCTATTCGGCGCTCTTTCCTCTTCTGGGGACAGCAACATTGCGCTGCTCTTTACGAATGCGGGCTATTCCCCTCTGTCGATCGCCTTCGCCCTCTCCCTCTTCGGCATCCTGCTTTCCCTCGGGAAGTTTCTCTATGGGAATGTCGTCGACCACATCGGTGCTTACCGCGCCAACTACTTCTTCGGTGGAGCGCTCATCACCGGCCAGCTTCTCTGCTGCCTGGCGCGTACGCAGCAACCTGCCGTTCTCTACCTTTCCATGATCTTCCGCGGGCTGGGTCTTCCGCTGTCTACCGTCGGCTATTCGATGTGGGCGGCAGATTTTTCCGACTCTGCCACCTATAGCCAGGCACTGCAGCGCATACAGCTCTTCCACTGTGCCTCCTCCTTGGCCTTTGAAGCCTTCCCGGGCATCCTGGCAGACCTCACCGGCAGCTATGTCCCCGCCTATCTCTGCTTCGCCGCCTTTTCCGTCCTCTCCATCACGGGCGTTCAGGCACTATACCTGCACCGGAAAAAGCAGCAGGCAGCGAGCCCTCTCTCGCCCGCACGCCGATAAGCGGCACAGCATGTCACCCCTTCCCTGTCTCCGTGGTGGGCAATGCGCCTCTGCCGCGGTGCAAGAGCCTTCGAAACACACACAAAAAGAGCCTGCCGCGGCAGGCTCTTTTTGATGCCGTTTTCCTCAAAGCTCTACGGACGAAATGTATTCCCCTAGCTCCTGCAGGACCGGATCCTGCTGCGCCTTTGCCGCCGCAAACAGGCGGTCCGCCATCTCCTCCCGCACAAAGCGCGCCCCCAACAGCGCCTTGGCGATGCGCTCCGTGATTGTCGTGTCCAGCGCATCGGAATAGATCTTCATCTCGGTGATCTGCCCCTGCTCCAGCCCGAAATAGAGCTGGATCTCTCCGAAGGAGAGGCGTTCCTCCAACACATAATCGAACTTGGGCGCTTTGCCGAGCCGCCATTCCCAGGAAGCCTGCGTCTCATAGAGCTTGGCAATCTCTGCCTTTTCTGCCTCGGTGAACTCATAGGGCGTATATGCGCCATATTCCTCCGCAAACGCCGCCTTTAGGGCCTCCTCGACCTGCGGCACCGTGATCTCCGGCGCCAATTCCGCCAGGTTACAGACGCGCGCTCGTACCGAGCTCACGCCCTTGGACGCAATCTTTTTCTTGGACACATTCAGGTAATTGCCCAGCTTGGAAAGGTCTGCATTCACCAGGATCGTACCGTGATGGCTGCGCATGCCGTGCGCCACGCCAAATGCGTTGCCCGAGAATTTGCGCCCATCCACCAGGATGTCGTTGCGGCCGGAAAGCTCCGCATGCAGGCCGAATTTTTCCACCGTCCGCAGGATCACGCGCATCTGCCGCGCCAGGTCATACTTGTCCTCCCCCATAATAAAGGAAAAGTTTAAGTTGCCTTCGTCGTGATAGACCGCGCCGCCGCCGGTGTGCCGCCGCACGAGCTGCACGCCGTCCCGCTCCATCGCATCCAGATTGCATTCCTTCCAGGCGTTTTGGTTCTTGCCGATGATGACCGCATTCTTGTTGATATAGAAATACAGGCAAATGTCCTCTGGGGAGAGGTGTTCCAAAAAGTAGGCGTCCGTTGCCAGGTTCTGCCAGCCGTCGCCGCTTTCGCTTTTATAGAAATAGATTGCCATTGTCGTACCCTTTCTCTGTGTACAAAATGATATAGCATCATTATACTGGATTCCCTAAAAAATAGAAAGTTAAATTTCTTTTCAAAATCAGTTGACAAATGCGAAAAAAACCACTAAAATATTATTTGTTTGGGGGTATAGCGCAGTTGGCTAGCGCGTTTGACTGGCAGTCAAAAGGTCAGGGGTTCGAATCCCCTTATCTCCACCACTTGGGGGCTTAGCTCAGCTGGGAGAGCACTTGCTTCACACGCAAGGGGTCGCTGGTTCGAGTCCAGTAGTTCCCACCAAGATCAAAATCCGAATTTTCTCGACCGAGAAGATTCGGATTTTTCTTTTGCCTCGAAATTCCTTCGCCGCGATCCGGCCTGTTGCAGCATATCCACCGATGTGCCCCGGCAACACAGGTTCCCTTCCATTTTCCTACCGCACATGACACGCCACTTGCCACGCCAAGTCCTTTCTCCCAAGAAAAGCTCACGAAAATATATATGCCCCTGCCTGTGTCCGATAGGTGTCGCAGGCTTTGATTGGCGCCGTGCCCGTGTTCACAATTTGCGCCATAAAAAACCCCCGGCAGATGCCAAACGCATCCGCCGAGGGCTGTTTTTTGCGGTTTCCTGTCATTCTACATTTTTGAGCGCCGTATCCATCGGGATGCGGCGAATGCGCCGGAAGTCCAGGAGCATGACAAAGAGATAGCCCACCAGTACAAAGAGGAACATCTTGGCATAGTCCCCGAGCTCCATATGGAAGCCGAACCAGCCGGAATAGGTGGCCATGATCATCCGCCAGGCCCCCTTCATGACCAATGCGCCCAGGATCACGCCCACGGCGTCGGAGATCAGCAGCACCAGCGTCGTGGAGCGCAGGTAGAGCCCCGCGATCTCCCGGTTGGTATAGCCGAGGATCTTCACCATGGAGATGGCGGTCTCGTTCTTCTCGATGATGAGCTTGGACAGCAGGTAAATGAGCACCGCCGCCAGCAGCACGCACAGGTACTGGAAATAAGTCATGTAGGACCCCATAGAGTGATCCAGCTGATCCGCCATCTTCGTCAGGCCGCGCTGCGTGATCACCGTAGCTACATTGTCCTCCGGCAGGTCCTCAAGGGGCGTGTTGGAGAGGTACCCCGTGAAATCCCCCTCCTCCAGGTCAAAGGCTGCCCGATAGTGCGCCATAGGCAGGAATACCGCGACGCTCTGGCACTTGTCATAGACGCCCGCCACCGTGAAGGCATAGGCCTTGTTTTCGTACTTCTCCTCCAGCTGCAATGTGTCGCCCCGGGAAAGGCCGTATTTCTCCGCCAGCGAGGAGGAAATGTACACCTCCCCTTCGGATAGCTCCCCAAGATCCGCGATCTGCACATAAGCGCTATCCGCTTCAATGCCGTAGACGGAGACCTCCTCGTCGAAGTTCGGCGTCCTGTACAATAGGGCGTGCAGCCCAAAGGCCTCTGCGCCCGGGGTCGTCGTCTCGACCGGCTTGCCGTCCTCGTCCTCTGTCGCGCTCAGGACATATTGGTAATCGGCGAACATCATGTCCGACACCCGGCTCTGGTAATACTTCAGCGTGCTGGGCATGCCCACCGCCATGGCCAGCAGTACCATGATGAAGAAGACGCCCGCAAACAGGATGCAGTAGTTTGCCCGGTTCTGGAGGATGATCCGCAGGCGGAACCGGCGGAGGAACTTCCAGGAGGGCAGGCACAGCGCCTTTTTCCGCTTGGTCTTCTTTAGGTCATGGCGCAGGAACTGCAGCGGCGTGCGCCGCAGCATCCGGGAGATCACAAAGAGGTTGACCACCAGCATGAGCCCCAGCGGGATGAGCGTGATCTTGATAAACGCCAGCGGATTCCACAGGGTCTGATAGACAGGCAGACTGTAGCTGTTGTAGTACATCCCCACCACCACCTGCTTCGCGGCCGTATAGCCCAGCGCATTGCCGAGGCAGGCGGCGAACAGCGTCACGATCATGGGCATGGCCAGATAGTGGAGGGTCAGTTCCCAGCGGGTGAAGCCCATGGCCCTGAGAGTCCCGATGGCAGAAGCCTCGCGGGAAATGGTATTGCTGATGGTGACGGCAAAGATAAAGGCGATGATCACGATGAAAATGTCCAAGAGGACGCCGCCCATCGCCTCGTCCGAGCCCATATCCTCCGGCGCGAAGGTCACGGCCGGGTTTGCATAGCCGGGCACATAGTCGGCGACCTCGTTGTCTGCCGTCATGGCCTGGGTCAGCAATGCCCGGAGCAGGTCGTCGGACATGGCTTTTTCCGCCTTTTCGTCCGCCGGCGCTTCCACATACCGGAAGGCATAGGCATAGTGGACGGGCGTGCCGAGCCGGTCAAAGCCCTCCTGCGTCACCATCGCCACATCGAATTTCAGCGCGTCAAACATGAGGTCCGTCGTCTTTTCGTGGAGGGTCGTGTAGTTCACATAGGCGAGAAGGCCCACAATCTCATAGCGCTGGTCGCCCACGGTGATGGCGTCCCCCACGGCGAGACCCACATTGTCGGCGTGCATCCGGTCGATGGCGATCTCCTCCGCTGTCTCGGGGAAGCGCCCCGCCAGCAGGCAGGCGAGGTTCACCTCCTCTGTTCGCGCATAGACCCGCACAGTGCCGTCAGATACGCCGTCGCCGGTTTCCTCCACAGTCTCATTGCGGAAAAAGTTGGGATAGACCCGGGTCGCGACCGGCGCGAAATCCGGATCCTCTAGCTCATACTTTTCCGCCGCGTTGGCGTATTTCTCCTCGACCTCCGCAAGGACCTCGTCCCAGGCCTCGGCATAGGCCTCCGCATAGGCCTCCGCATACGCCTCGTCATAGGCCGTCTTGTAGGCCTTTCGATAGGCGCTCGTCTTCTTGGCCTGCGCCACGGCGGTGTTCAGCATGGCCGCGGCCGTGGTCTCGTCCAGCCCGGAGGCCAGAAGGGAGGCCTTCACCTTCGCCCGGAAGGCGGAGGAAAATTCCCGGGAAAAGGTCTCTTCAAATTTCGGGCGGAACTCTCCTTCAAACTTCTCGTCCAGCTCCGCGCGGGCCTTGTCCAGGTAATACTGCTTCACATCGGCCTTTTCGCCGGTCTCGATGGCGGCCAGCAGCGCTGCGGAAGCCTCCCCCTTCAGCTCAAAGTGGCCGTCTTCCCGTTTGTATTCCGTGACCCCGGCGTCCAGCGCCGCCAGCATACTGCCGTTGGCCACATACATCCCGGACACAAAGCTGATGCTCAGCACCAGGAACAGGCACACCACCAGATATTTCCTCCAATCCCCCAAAAGCTCTCTCGGGATCCGCCGGAGCAGGGGGTTGCGTTTTCTCTTCATGCGGCCGCCTCCTACCATTCCAGCGCCTGGGCAGAGACCTTCTCAGCATTATGCAGGTCTTTGCGAACCATGCCGTCGCGGAGGCGGATCACATGATCCGCCATCTGGGCAATGGCCTCGTTGTGGGTGACCATGATGACGGTGTTACCGTATTTGTGGTTTACATTCTCGATGAGCTGCAAGATCTCTTTCGAAGTGGTGTAGTCCAAAGCGCCCGTAGGCTCGTCGCAGAGGAGGATGTCCGGGTTTTTCACGATGGCTCGGCCGATGGACACTCGCTGCTGCTGCCCGCCGGAGAGCTGGTTCGGCAGCTTATACCGGTGCTCGTAGAGCCCCAGCGTCTTTAGGAGCTCGTCAATATCCAGGGAGTGGTCCGACAGATAGGCCCCCACCTCGATATTCTCCTTCACATTCAGGTTGGCGATGAGGTTGTAGAGCTGGAACACATAGCCCAGATGCTTCCGCCGGTACTGGGTCAGCGCCTTTTCCCCCATGTCCTCCAGCTTGTCCCCGCCGATGCTAATGTAGCCGGAATCCGCCCCGTCGATGCCGCCGATGATGTTCAGCAGGGTGGATTTGCCGGAACCGGAAGGGCCCAACAGCACGCAGAACTCCCCCTTCGCCACAGAGAAACTCAGCCCCCGGAGGACTTCCTGCCGGGTCTCCCCGGCGCCAAAGCCCTTGTGGAGATCCGCCACTTCCAGAAATTTCTGTTCTTTTTCTGACATAGTCTCCCTCTTTCCATGGCAAGCGCCATGTCTCTTTGGTTAGCATCCGCTAACCTTATCGAAAAAATATTATAGCACCCTCCTTTGGGGGGTGCAAGTCAAAAAAGTGGGATTTGCCCACTTTTCGCGCACAAGAAAACCGCCTTCCCCCGGGAGGGCGGTTTTTGGCCTACCGACGGCCTCCCCCACATGGCGGCCGCATTGGATTTTCTGGAATTTTGTCCACCGAAGGGCCTATTTTGCGTTCGGAGCTCTACTCCCGCTCGGAGAGCAGCGCCATCAGGTTGGTCCTGCCCACCGCTCCAACCGACAGGGCGGCCCCCGCCAGATAGCACAGCAAGAACACCGGCACCGCCAGCCATTTGGCCGCGCCGCCGGGCAACAGGCACAGCCCCACACCGCCCGCCAAAGAGCCCAGCAGGCACAGCAGCGCCTGTTCCCAAAAGAAGGAGGCAAACACCCGCCGTGGGGAGGCGCCCAGCCCCCGCATGATCGCAAATTCCATCCGCCGCCCGTTGATGAGCAGCCACGAAATCAAAAATCCCATGAGCCCCACCATCGCAAACAGCACGGGGAACAGGATGCGGCTGAAAGTGAGGTAGCGCCCCAACGCGCTCGCCGTCTCCGTAAAGCTCTGATCCAGCAAAAGCAGCGTCGTGCGGTTGGCCCCGGCGGCGCGCACCTGGCTGAAGCCCTGCCGCGCCAGATAGTTTCGCAGCGGCTCCAGATCATAGGCCGAGCGCAGTGTGAATGTGCAGGTACCGTAGTTGGTCGTCGCGTAAAAATATTTCTCCATCTGCCCGCGGTCGGTAAAGCGGAGGTCGGGGCGCTCCCCGGGCGCCAGAATGTCCTCTGCACCGGTGAGCCAGGCGGTATCCGCCCAAAAGCCAAAGGGCACATAGATGTCCTCCGCCACGCCAGCCTGGTTGACCGTGCCCACGATGCGCAGCCTTACCGTCGACTCCATCGTGCGGTTCATCGTGTTCCAGCAAAACCAGACGGCAAATTCGTCGCTCAGATCCAGGCCCCGCTCTGCCGCGTACGCCGCGCCGACGATGCAGGGATAGGTCATGGGCTCGTCGCCATACAGGCCG
>CAKTFI010000040.1 GCA_934555865.1 uncultured Christensenellaceae bacterium
CATCAAGGGCTGCCGGATCTTCTAAGGACGGCAAGCGTCCCTTGTGGGCGCACAGCGGAGCTGGAAAAGGCGAGGCAGTGCGGCAAGGGCGAGAGAAAGAACCAAAAATCACCGGAAGGCGTCCAGAGCGGACAAATCCCGGTGATTTTTTTGTGCCTGCAAAAGGGCGTTTACGCCCTTTGCGTACCCGACAGCGCGCGGGAAAGAGCATGTGCAGCGTGCGCATTGGCCTTGGGTCGTTGTGCGCCTGGTGGCGGCGCGAAGGCGCTGCGCCGTGTGTGGAATTTCCTGCCTGCTGCCTGGAGCACCTTGCGTGCATCCGGTAGTACACAGAAGAGGCCGGGTGGGGGGGCGCTGTGCGCAGCGCGCTCAGGCCTGTTTCTTTTTGGAGACTAGCTCCAGCGGGAAGCCGGCCGGGTGCTTGAGCTCGGACTCGATGCCGCTCAAAATGTTTTCACACTGCACGGCCAACTCGCGCAGCGTGGATTGGTGTGCCTCGATGCGCTTCTGCGAATTTTCTTCCTTGCGGTGCGCCTCCGAGAGCAGCTGCTCGCACCGCTGCTTGGTCTGCTCCAAAAGCTGCTGGCTGGTCTGCTCCGCGCGGAGCAGCGTGCTCGCGATGGCGTCCTTTTCCTGCAGGCAGGCGTCGAGCCGGGTGTGGAGGATTCGGTTCTCCTCGCGCAGGGCGAGGATGCGGTCCTTTTGCTCTTTGGCCAACTTTTCGTAATCCGCGGTGATTTTTTGGATCTCCTCTGTCAGGGCAGAGGGCTTTTTCTTGCGTGCAAACATGATCGAAGAGAACCTCCTTGGGAATTTTTTGGTTTAAGGACAGTATAGAAAGGCGCGCCTGCGAACGATGCCGAGTGATGGCGGGCGGGGCGGAGCGGAAAAGCACTTTTTGGGGGCTTTTTTGCATAAGCGGGCCGCGCGGCGGGGGCAGCGCATAAAAAATGTGAATTTTCAAATTTTTTTATGAGACAGGCAGGAAAAACGAAAATTATCGCGAATATATTATGCTGAACCATTCTAATGGTGAAGTGAACACAAAAGTGTGGAAAAGTGGTGAATCCAAGACCACTTTGAGAGGAAGCTATGCTGATCGGCGAATACTCGCATACGATGGATGCGAAGGGGAGAGTTTTTATCCCCGCGAAGTTCCGCGAGGAACTCGGAGAAAATTTTATTGTGACACGAGGCACGGAAGCGTGTCTATTTGTGTTTTCTCCGGAAGCGTGGATGGAATTCGCCGGTAAGCTGCAGCATATTCCGGTGATGGACGCGGAAGCGCAGAAGTTTTTGCGCCTGCAATTCGCCTCGGCGACGGACTGCACGCCGGACAAGCAGGGACGTATCCTGCTGCCCGCCCGCCTGCGCGAACACGCGGGGTTGGAAAAGGAAGTCGTCGCCATCGGGGTCATGAGCCGTGTGGAGCTCTGGTCGAAGGAGGCCTGGGAGGCGTATAACGCCTATGGATCGGAAGAATACGAACAGGCCTTGAAAAAGCTGTCGGAGTTGGGGATATGAGCCAAGAATTTACACATACAACCGTATTGTTGGAAGAAACCGTGGCGCAGCTGCCCCTGGCCCGCGGCAAGGTGTTTGTCGACTGCACGATGGGCGGCGGCGGGCACAGCGAACGGATCCTGCAGCAGTCGCAGGGCAGGCTGATCGCGATCGACAAGGACGATCAGGCATTTTTGTATGCCAGGAAGCGCTTGGCGCCCTATGCGGATCGCGTTACCTTTGTGAAGAGCGATTTTCACGACATTAAGCGCGTGCTTCAGGAGCAGGGCGTTGCCGCGGTGGATGGGATCGTCGTCGACCTTGGGGTGTCGTCCTTCCAATTGGACGATGCGGAACGCGGCTTTTCCTATCAAAAGGACGCGCCGATCGACATGCGGATGGACAGGCAGGCGGCGTTTTCGGCCTATGATGTCGTCAACGGATACGACAAACAGGCGCTGCAGCGGGTGATCTATGAATATGGCGAGGAGCGCTACGGTGCGCGGATCGCGGACGCGATCATCCGGCACCGGCCGATCGAGACGACGCTGGAATTGGCCGAGGTCATCAAGCAGGCGATCCCGGCGGCGAGCCGGCGGACAGGCCCGCACCCGGCCAAGCGCACCTTTCAGGCGCTGCGCATCGAGGTGAACGATGAGATTGGCAGCCTGCAGCGCGCGTTGGAGGACATGATCGATGTATTGGCGCCGGGCGGCGTGTTGTCGGTCATCACCTTTCACTCGCTGGAAGACCGCATCGTCAAGAATACCTTCCGCACGGCAGAGCACCCCTGCACCTGCCCGCCGGAATTCCCGCAGTGCATCTGCGGCAAGAAGTCAAAGGGCAAAGTCTTGACGCGCAAGCCGATCCTCCCCTCGGAGGAGGAGCTGGAACGCAATCCGCGGGCGCGGAGCGCGAAGCTTCGGGCGTTTTGCAAGACGACAGAGGAATAAGGAGCAGAGACGATGGAAGCTTTACATAGATACGATTCGGATTATCAGCATGGGACGGCGGCCCCTAAGACGGCGCCACGCACGCGGGAGGGGGTAAGACGGGCTCGCCGCCCGGCGGAAAAGACCTACCGCAAGGTGCAGGTGCTCTATAAAATGCACCCGAAAATGCTGGCCAAGCGGCAGAATGCACTACGCATCTGCTCAACGGTGGCGCTCGTCTTCCTCATGATGGTGGGGGTCGTGGCCTGCAATGCCGTCAGCGCGAAAATAAATCTGGAAAATATCAGCATTCAAAAGAATATAGATAGTCTGGAAGCGCGCATCGACAAATTGAATCTGGCGATTTCCACCAAGTGCGACATTCAGCAGGTCGCCAAGGTGGCGGAGCACGAGCTTTCCATGGGCTTCCCCGAGGATTCGCAGGTGTACTATATGGAATTTGAGGAGGAACCGGCGCAGGAGCCGTTGACGCAGGAGCAGAGCAAGGGGTTTTTCCAGCGGATACAGGAGTGGATTCAGGGAATTGTCGGGTAAAGTCGCACCTCGGAGGTAAATTTTCTTCATGGGAATCAGGCGAGAAAATAAACTCAGACTGCGGTGTCTGTATCGGATCGTCATGGTGGCAATGTTGATCTGCGTGGCGCGGCTGGTGCAGCTAATGGTATTCCAGGCGGATAAAATTCAAAACAAGGTCGAACGGCAGTGGACGCGGGAGGTATCCGTCGCGCCGCTGCGCGGGTCGATTTTGGATCGGAACGGAGAAATACTCGCGGCGACGACAACGACGCAGAGTATTTTGTTGTATCCAAAAGAAATCAAGGACGCGGGCGAGGTCGCAGACCTGCTGGCGCCGATCCTGGAGATGGACCGGCAAAAGATCTATGAGGTCGCAAGCGATACGAGCAAGGTGGAAGCCTGGCTCAAGCGGCATATCACGGAGGATCAGGTCACGCAGATCCGCGCGCTCAACTTGAAGGGCGTCGGATTCTTTTCGGATACCAAGCGGGTATACCCGTATGGGAGCTTCCTCTCGCAGGTGCTGGGCTATACTAGCTCGGACGGCGCGGGGCAGGAGGGGCTGGAGCGCGCCTATAACAAGTATCTGGCCGGATACCCGGGCACGGTGCTGACGCAGGTCGACGCGAACGGCCGGACGGTCGAGGGCAGCGAGCAGACCTATATCGACGCACAGGACGGCTACAATGTCGTGCTGACGGTGGACGCGGTCATTCAGAGCTTTGCGGAAAACGCCGCGCGGGAGGCATTGGAGGTCAATCAGGCCAAAAGCGTGTGCGCGATCGTCATGAACCCCAAAAACGCGAACATTCTGGCCATGGTCAACTATCCGGAGGCGGACCTCAATCAGCTGGACCGCTCGGACCTGAGTGCGCTGGCGGACATTTCCCGCAATACGGCGGTGACAGACGCCTTTGAGCCGGGCTCGATCTTCAAGATCATCACAATGGCGTCGGCGATCGACAGCGGAAGCGCCTCGCTCTCTTCGACCTACCATTGCGGGGGGTATAAGCTGGTGAGCGGGGAAAAGATCAAATGCTGGCGCTCGTATAACCCGCACGGGACGCAGACGCTGACGCAGGCGGCGGAGAATTCCTGCAACCCGGCGTTTATGGAGATGGCGCTTTCCATGGGCACGGAGAAGTTTTACGAATATATCCACAAATTCGGCTTTGGCAGCACCACGGGCATCGACTATTCCTCGGATGGCGCGGGCATCCTCCGCGCGGCAAAGTATGTAAAAGAGGTCGACCTCGCCCGCATCGGCTTTGGGCAGAGCATCGCCGTGACGCCCCTGCAGATGATCACGGCGGCCTCGGCGGCGGTGAACGGCGGCGTGCGCTATACACCGCGCCTCGTTTCGCATACCGAGGACGGCGAGGGCAACACGGTGCAGACCTTTGAGGCGGAAGAGGGTGTGCGCGTCATCTCGGAAGAGACTTCTGCCGCCATCAGGCAGATCCTGCAAAGCGTGGTGGACAATGGCAGCGGCAAAAACGCCAAGATCGCCGGGTATTCCGTCGGCGGCAAGACAGGCACGGCGCAGATGTATGAAAACGGCGCGATCGTGCAGGGCAAGAACATCTCCTCCTTTATCGGCTTTGCGCCGGTGGAGGACCCGCAGTATATCGTGATCTTCATCGTGCGCGAGCCGGGCGTGCCGGTGACCTTCGGGAGCGTCGTTGCGGCGCCCTATGCCAAGGACATTTTGGAAAAGTGCCTGAAATACGGCAGCGTACAGCCGACGCAGGATGTGTCGGAGCTGGTGGCGGTGCCGGACATTGCGGGGATGACCGCGGAGGAGGCCAAGGTGGCGCTGCAGGCCGTGGGGCTGAAGCTCAATATGATCGGCGGCGGCAAGGTCGCGGCACAGTCGCCGGCCAAGGAAGTGAAGGTGGCCAAGGGAACAACCGTGGACGCCTATAGCGAGGACGCATCCTCCGTCGAAAATTTGGTCGAGGTGCCCAATGTCCATGGCCTGAGCGCGTATGAGGCGCTTATAAAGCTGCGCGAAGCGGGGCTGGAAATGCGCACAGAGGGCGCGGATACCGGTAAGGTCACTTCGCAATCGCCCGCTGCGGGGAGCAAGGTCGAGAGCGGCGAAGTCATCACCGTACAGTGCAACGGATAGGAGAAATACATATGAAATTAAACGAATTGCTTGCAGGGATCCCCTGTGAAGTCGTGGGGAATGCAGATTTGGACATCACGGGCGTGGCCTATGATTCCCGGGAAGTGCAGCAGGGCAACCTGTTTTTCTGCATCGAAGGCTATCAATCCGATGGGCATGTCTATGCGCCGAAGGCGGTGCAGGCCGGGGCGGTGTGCCTCGTCGTTCGGCATAAGCTGGACTTGGATGTGACGCAGGTGGTTGCGGAGGACAGCCGCAAGGCGATGTCGCTCATTTCGGCGGCATTTTACGGGCGCCCGGCGGAAAAGCTGCGCATGATCGGCGTGACGGGCACGAGCGGCAAGACCTCGACGACCTATATGATCAAGAGCATGCTGGAGGCGACCGGCGCGAAGGTCGGGCTCATCGGCACGGTGCATACGGTGATCGGCGACAAGGTGCGCCCTTCGGACCGCACAACGCCGGAATCACCGGACCTGCAAAAGCTGCTGGCAGAGATGGTGGACGCGGGACTGGACACGGCGGTGATGGAGGTCTCCTCGCATTCGCTGTATCTGGATCGCGTGTACGGCATCCCCTTTGCGGGCGGCGTATTCACCAACCTTTCGCAGGATCATCTGGACTTTCACGGAGATTTTGAACACTATTTCCTGGCAAAATCCATTCTGTTCCGGCACTGCGCCAAGGCGGCCGTCAATGTGGACGATGCCTATGGACGGCGCATGCGGGACTATGTGACGGGCGAGCTCTGCACCTATGGATGCTCTCCGGAGGCGCAGGTGCGCGCGGAGGACATTCGCCTGCACACCGATGGCAGCGAGTTCACATTGCGGATGGGCGAGCGCTCCTGGCCGGTCACGCTGCGCATGCCGGGGGAATTCATGATCTATAACGCGCTGGCCGCGTTTGCGGTCTGCACCATGCTCGGGGAAGAGGCAGAGGCGCTGCTCCGCGGGCTTGGAAAGGTGCACTACATCCCCGGGCGGGTGGAGAACCTCGACACGCGCGGCCGGGATTTCAGCATCGTGCTGGATTACTGCCATAAGCCAGAGCCGCTGGAGAGCGTGCTCAAGATGATCCAGGGCTATGCCAAGGGGCGGGTCGTTTGCATCTTTGGCTGCGGCGGCAACCGCGACGCCGCCAAACGGCCAATCATGGGGCATATCGCCGAGGAGCACGCGGATTTTTGCATTGTCACCTCGGATAATCCCCGTTTTGAGGATCCGTATGCTATAATAGAAGAGATCACAGCAGGCATGAAGAAGGACAACCATATCGTGGTGGAGGACCGCCGCGCGGCGATCCGCTATGCGATCGAGCATGCGCAGCCGGGCGATGTGATCCTGCTGGCCGGGAAGGGCCACGAGGATTATCAGGAGATCCGCGGCGTGCATTATCCGTTTGATGAAAAAGTGGTCGTCCGGGAAATTTTTGACGAGCTGGATAAATAATTTACACAGGAAAGCTGCAGGATAAGCGTGCCGTAGCCTGGCGGGGCGGTGCGCTTATTTTTGCGGAACGAGGGAATGAAATGCAGACATTGATTTTGGCGATTCTTTTGTCATTCGCGGCTTCATTGGGGCTGGGACATGTGGCGATTCCACTGCTGCATCGGCTGAAATTCGGGCAGCCGATCCGCGAGGACGGCCCGCAGACACACCTAAAGAAGAGCGGCACCCCGACCATGGGCGGCGTGTTTATGGCGGCGGCCATGCTGGTGGCAGGGCTGGTGTTTTCCGGTCAGTGCGGCGCGCATCTGTGGGCGGCGATGCTGGGCAGCCTGGCGTTTTCCATCATCGGGCTGATCGACGACCTGAAAAAGGTGCTGGAGCACAATTCCAAGGGGCTGCGCGCCTGGCAGAAGATCGTGCTGCAACTGTTCTTCGGGACGCTGGTCGCGGTCTATGCCTATAAGAATCCGGAGATCGGCTCCAAGATCTATATTCCGTTTTGGAGCATCTATGCGGACTTAGGGGTCTGGTACATCCCGTTCTGTGTGATCTTTATGGTCGCGCTCACCAATAGCGTCAACCTGACGGACGGGCTGGACGGATTGGCCGGGAGCGTGACCTTGGTGGACGCGGCGGCGTTTGCGCTCATCTTCCTCGCAGCGGACGCGTCACAGCTCCAAAAGGACTCCATGATCTTTGCGGGGATCCTCGCCGGGGCGATCATGGGCTTTTTGCGGTACAATGCCTACCCCGCGCGCGTGATGATGGGCGATGTCGGCTCCTTCCTGCTTGGCGGAGCGCTTTCCATGCTCGCCATCTTTTCGCGGCTGCAGCTGTTGATCCCGCTCATGGGCGTGATGTTCATGCTGTCGAGCATCTCCTGCATCCTGCAGGTCGGCAGCTTCAAGCTGCGCGGCAAGCGAATCTTCAAGATGGCGCCGCTGCACCATCATTTTGAATTGCTGGGCGTACATGAGACGAAGATCGTCTCCGTCTATACATTGATCACGGTGGCGGCGTGCTTAGCCAGCATGCTGCTCATCCGGTAAGGAGGATGCAATGAGCTACGAAGGAAAAAAAGTGCTGGTCGTGGGCATGGCCAAAAGCGGCATTTCCGCGGCAAAGCTGTTAAAAAAACTGGGGGCCGAGACCGCAATCTATGACCGCCGGCCGGCGGCGGACTTCGCTCAAAACGGGGCGGTCATGGCGCTTTTGGAGGCGGGTGTGATCGACTTTCTGGGTAAGGATGCAGACAAGGCGGAGGCCTGGGCAGAAGTGCTGGTTCTAAGTCCGGGCGTCCCGGTGAAGCAGCCCTTCTTGGAGCGGGCGATGCAGAGCGGCAAAGAGGTGATTTCGGAGATCGAGCTCGGTTACGAGACGGCGAAGGCGGAATTCGTCGGCATCGGCGGAACGAATGGCAAGACGACGACGACCGCACTCACGGGGGAGATCTTCAAAAACGCGGGGCGCAAGACCTATGTGCTCGGCAACATCGGCCTGCCGATCTGCGAATACGCCCTGGAGACGCGGCCGGGGGACACGATTGTGGCGGAGATCGCGGCGCTGCAGCTGGAGACGATCCGCACCTTCCACCCGCGGGCCTTTGCTCTGCTGAATATCACGGAGGATCATCAGGACCGCTTCGGCAATATGGAATACTACACCTATTGCAAGATGCGCGCCTTTGAAAACCAGGGGCCGGAGGACTATGCGGTCCTGAACCTAGACGATCCGATTACGGCGGCGCAGCGCGAAAAGGTGAAGAGCCACCTGTTGCTCTTCAGCCGCAAGCAGGAGGTAGAGGAGGGCGCGTTTGTGCGCGACGGGAAGATCCTCTTCCGCCTGGCCGGGAAGGAGCAGGAGGTCTGCCCGGTCGAGCAGATCCGCATCCCAGGCAACCACAACCTGGAAAATGCCCTGGCGGCGACCTGCCTTGCCATGTGCCGCGGCATTGCCGCCTCCGTCGTCGCATATACTTTAAAGACCTTCCCCGGGGTCGAGCACCGCATCGAGTTTGTGCGGACGGTGCAGGACGTGGACTTCATCAACGATTCCAAGGGCACGAACCCGGATTCGACGATCAAGGCGATCGAGACGATGAAAAAGCCAACGATCCTGATCCTCGGCGGGTACGACAAGCACAGCGAGTTTGACGAGCTGTTTGC
>CAKTFI010000041.1 GCA_934555865.1 uncultured Christensenellaceae bacterium
CCATCAGGTCACGCCGGAGGCCACCGCCTACCTCGAGCGGCTGCTGCACACCTACGGGCTGTCCGAGTTTCGGGATAAATACCCCGCGCAGCTGTCCGGCGGCATGCGGCAGCGCGTCGCCCTGATCCGCACGCTCGCCACGCGCCCGGCGCTCCTGCTGCTCGACGAGCCGTTTTCCTCGCTCGATTATCAGACGCGGCTCTCGGTATCCGAGGACATCTACCACATCATCAAGCGGGAGGGCAAGACGGCGCTCATGGTCACGCACGACATTTCCGAGGCGATCTGCGTTTCCGACCGCATCGCCGTTTTGACGCGCCGCCCAGCGACGCTGCGGGCGATGCACCGCATCCGCTTCGACCTGCCGGAAAATTCCCCCATGGCGCGCCGGGAGGCCCCGGAATTCCGCACCTATTTCAATCAAATCTGGAAGGAGCTGGATCACAATGACGGATAAACAATCGCTCTCTCCCGCAAGAAAATGCTATCTGCGCTCCCTGCGGCGGCGGCAGCGGCAGGTCGGCCTGTGCAAAGCTCTGCTGCTCCTGCTGCTGCTCGGGTTTTGGGAAATCGCCGGCCGCCTCGGGTGGATCGACGCGTTCATCATGAGCCAACCCTCCCGCATCCTGCGCTGTATCGCCGGGCTGTACCGCGAGGGCACGCTCTTTTCGCACATCGCCGCCTCCTGTCTGGAGACGGTCATCGGCTTTCTGCTCGGCACGCTGCTGGGCGCGCTTGTCGCCACGCTTTTGTGGTGGTCGCCGTTTCTGTCCCGCGTGCTAGAGCCCTACCTCGTCCTCCTAAACGCGCTCCCCAAGGTCGCGCTCGGCCCGATCATCATCGTCTGGGTCGGCGCCGGACAAAAGGCAATCATCCTGATGGCGCTCGCCATCTCGCTCGTCGTCACCATCCTAGAGGTCTATCACGGCTTTTCCGAAACGGACCCCGAAAAGGATAAGCTCCTCCGCTCCATGGGGGCCACACGCGCACAGATCTTCCGGCTGCTCGTCTTCCCCGAAAACATCCCCACGCTCATCAATTCCCTGAAGATCAATGTGGGGCTTTCCTGGGTCGGGGTCATCATGGGCGAATTTTTGGTCTCCAAGGCCGGGATCGGCTACCTCATCGTGTACGGCTCGCAGGTGTTCCAGATGGACCTCGTCATGGCAAGCATCCTGCTGCTCACCTGCGCCGCCGCCGTCATGTATCAGGGCGTCGTCCTACTACAGAAATTTCTGATAACGCATATCCACTAATTCTTTTGGGAGGGTTCTCTATGAAACGGCTACTCTGTCTGGCACTCGCTTTGCTCTTCGCTCTCGCGCTGCCGCTTTACGGCTGCGCCAAAAAGCACACCGAAGAAACGACCCGGCTCACGGTCAGTGAAGTCACGCACTCCGTCTTTTACGCTCCTCAGTATGCGGCCATCGCGCTCGGCTATTTTGCGCAGGAGGGCCTTGAGATAGAACTCCTAAACGGCGGCGGCGCGGACAATGTCATGACCGCCGTGCTCTCGGGGCAGGCGGACATCGGCTTTGCCGGGCCCGAGGCGAGCATCTATGTGTATAACGAAGGGAAGGCGGACTTCCCGCAGGTCTTTGCGCAGGTCACCAAGCGCGACGGGTCCTTCATCGTCGCCCGGGAACCCATGGCGGACTTTTCCTACGCCGACTTCGAGGGCGCGCATGTGCTCGGCGGGCGCAAGGGCGGCGTCCCGTATATGACGCTGCAATATGTGATCGCGCAGAGCGGCGCGGACCTGTCGGCGATCGAGCTGGATACCTCCATCGACTTCGACCTCATGGTCCCCTCGTTCACGGCCGGCACCGGCGACTTCGTCACCGTCTTTGAGCCGGTCGCCTCCACGCTGGAACAGGAGGGGAAAGGGTATATCGTCGCCTCCGTGGGGCAGGACAGCGGGGAGATCCCCTATACGGCCTATTTCGCCCTGCAAAGCCGCCTCCGCAAGGAACCGGAGGTCTTCCAGAAGTTCACAAACGCCCTCTACCGCGCGCAGCAGTGGGTCGCCTCTGCCGACGCGGCGGAGATCGCCGAAGTAATCGCCCCCTTCTTCCCGGACAGCGACCTCGAGCTGCTCGCCTCCGCCATCGAGCGCTATCAGGCCATCGACGCCTGGGTGAGCGAACCGGCCATGAGCCAAGACGCCTTCGAGCGCCTGCAGGATGTCATGCAGGCGGCGGGAGAGTTGAAACAGCGCGCCTCCTATAGCGAAGTCGTCGACAACACCTTTGCCCGCGAAGCCGCAAAATGATCCAAACGCCAAAAGCAGCCGGAGTGCGGCTGCTTTTTCCTTTCTCAGCCGCCGGTCAGGCAGCGCATGAATTCCTGCGTGCTGACCCCGTACGGCCGGTTGTACCGCCCGAGGCCGAACAGCGTATCCGGCTCGCCAAAGGTCACAGTGTTCACCTTTTCATAGCAAGTCAGCGTCATCGAAAAGCCCAGGTCGTGCGCGATCCGCTCCGTCAGCTTATTGTAGATCCCATAGGGGTAGGTCAGCACCTGCATGGTATAGCCCGACAGGTTTTCGCGCGCCAGGCGCTGCATGTGCGAGACATCCTGCGTGATCTCCCGCACATAGTCCTGTTCGCTCTCGTTCGACGCCCGGCAAAAACCGACCCGCGTCTTTTCCGAATGCATGTCATAGCTGTGGTTGCCGAGCGTGACCCGGCCGGAAGCCAGCATTTCCCGCAGCTGCGCCCAGCTTAGGTGCGAATAGTTGTTGTTCATCACGGCGTCCGGGGCGCTATATTGTTCCGTAAAGCTCCCTACCACCGAGATCACTGCCCGCATATCATACTTTTCCAGCAGCGGGTACACATAGGAATAGTTGTTGTAATACCCGTCGTCAAAGCTCAACAGCACCGGCTTTTCGGGCAAGCTCCCCTGCCCCGCCGCATAGGCGATGAGCTCCTCGGGCGACACGCTTGTGTAACCGTGCTCCTGTAAGTATTGCAGGTCCTGCTCCAGCACCGCCGGCGGGATCGTGTATTTGCCCGCCTTCGCCTTGCTGTCCAAAATGCTGTGGTACATGAGGACGGGCAGCGACACGCTCTCCCCCACCGCGGCCGTCGGCTGCACGCCGAGGGAAAGGCCGAGCGACAGCAGGCTCGCCCCAAAAAAGAGCAGTATCCCAAGGCACAGCACATACTGTATGCTTTTTCGCATCCGTTCTTCTCCTTTAGGCCTCCGCCGCCTTCCGCAGGAATTCCCGCTCGGCAAAGGCCGCCGCCATATAGGCATACTTGATCTGCGAAGACGCCGCCGCATCGGCGGTCTCCGCCTTTTCCGCTTCCAGTATCTGCAGGATCGCCGCAAAATATGCCTGCGCCGCCGCGGGGTAACCCCCCTGCGTCTCCGCCTTCCCGATTGCCTTGGCCGCCTCCTGCTGCTTCTTGGCCTGCGCCGCCAGCTCCGCCAGGCGCTCCTCCACCGCCGCGGCCGTCGCTTCCCCGCGGTCATAGCGCATCGCCAGCTCGATGAGGTCCGCCGCATAGGCGAAGTTCCCGCCGGTCAGGGCCTCCAATTCCGCCCGCGTCTTGGCGTCCGCCGTCACGCGGAGCGTCTGTTCCTCCGCCGCGATCTCATACACCTTGGTCGAGATCTGCTGCTCGCTCTCCAGGCGCTTCTGTACATTCTCCGCGTCCTCGCGGGAGGTATACGCCGCGATGAACACGCGGCAGATGTCGTCTTCCTTATAAATATATCCCGCTCCGCCCTTGCTTTGGAGGCGCGCCGCGTATTCCGCCGCATTCTGCTCCTCGGCATACGCGCCCGCCTGCAGGGCGTAGACATGCATCCCCGGCAGCGTCAGCGAAAATTCCTCCCCCGCGCCGGCTGTGCTCTTTGAGGGCTCCGCTCCGCCGGAGCTTTCCGCATCCCCGGCCACATCGCCCCCGCGCAGGTCGGCGACAAAGGAAAACACCGGGGCAAACACCTTGTCGCCCAGGAATTTCCCGATCTTGGCCGCGCCAAGAAAATAGATCGCCGCCGCAATGGCGAGCACCGCCAACAGGAAGACCACGCCGCCGCGTCCCCCTTCCCTCGTCCGCATTTCCTCCGGCCGCTGCTGTTCCATCCTCGAATATCTCATGTAGATCGCGCCTCCTCAAGCTCTTTATACATGCCTATGCGCGCCCCGAGGCGGCTATACATCCCGCCTCTTGCCATTTTGGGGGGAAAATGCTATGCTAGAAAAAAAGCAAGAGGTACCTTTCATGGATAAATGGGATAAACGATTCATCGAGCTGGCCGACACCATCGGCGAATGGTCCAGCTGCTTTAAGGAAGACCGCCATGTCGGGGCCGTGATCGTGCGCAACAAGCGCATCCTGACGACCGGATACAACGGCGCGCCCGCCGGGATCCGCAGCTGTGCGGAAAAGGGCGAATGCATGCGCCTCAAGCTGGGCATCCCCTCCGGGACGCGGCACGAGCTCTGCTACGCCGTGCATGCCGAGCAGAACGCCATCATCCAGGCTGCGCGCATGGGCGTCTCGATCGAGGGGGCGACGCTGTACTGCACGCACTTTCCCTGCGTGATCTGCGCCAAGATCATCGCCAACAGCGGTATCTCCCGCCTGGTGTACCGGCATTCCTATCCGGACGAGTTTTCCGCACAGCTTTTGGCGGAGGCCGGGCTCAGCGTCGAGCGCTTCGAGGAGGCCCCGGCCGCGGAGTAATTTTGCGTAGGCAGTCCGAAGCCGCCCGCCCCGTCAATGCATCCGAGCAAGCCATGCCTTTCGGGCATAGCTTTTTCGCGCCGCGTATCTTCCCCGCGCGAAAAGTCTGCGGCGCGGGCGCTTTTTGTCAATGCCTGTTCTGGAAAGTCATTTTTCTACAATATTCCCGTGCGGTATGATAGAAGTGAACTTTCTATCCATTTTCAACAGATATGAAACGAGGTATGTATATGCGAACAATCTCCCCCTTGCACAAAACGCTCTGCATCCTGCTCGCCCTGTGCCTGTGCTGCCTGCCCCTCGCGGGCTGCGCCAACAACAGCGTCAAGCAGGATCAGCCGCTGCTCCGCCAGATCGCGGCGGCCGTGACCGCCAGCCAGGACATCCTCTCCGAGGTCATGGAGTCCGCCGGAACGCTCTCCGGCAAGACCACCGTCGCCTATGAGGAATCCCAGCAGTCGACCGACTTCGACGCGATCCAGGCATATGTCGAGACTTGCCGCAGCGCTTCGGCGGCGCTCGCTGCATCGACTGAGGCCCTCACGGCGCAGGCACAGACGATCGACAGCGCCGCCGGTGCGAAAAGCGAAGTCGCTCAGACGCTCCTCGCCGCGCAGAAGGAATACTTCGCGGACGCGCTCGCCCTCTTCCAGAACATGCAGGAGACGCTGGACTTCTATGTGCAGCAATACGAGGCCACGCAGCCGCTCATCCAGTCCATCAGCACCCAGGCCGCCGATGAGCAGTCCTACCTCGTCGCCGTCTACAAGAGCGCCGGAGAGGTCCGCGACGCGCTGAACGCCCTCTCGACGCCCGCCTGGCTCGCCGAGCTCTGGCCGTGCTATGTCTCCTCGATGGATATGCTCATCAAGTACATGGAATCCCGCTCCTGGGGGTTGGCGTATGCCGATGTGCTGCGGCTGTATTCGGCCAATCAGCTGATCTCGCGCATGGGCCTCATCGCCAGCCAGTATGAGGAGACGATCTTCGACCTGTTGAGCCGCGAATACAACCACATTTCCTTTTTGCTGGAGACCAACCTGATGGCACTGGGCAAGGAGATCCTCTCCTCCTGCGAGTCCGCCTCGCTTGCCAAGGAGAGTTACCTTTCCCAGGCGCCGATCGTCTTTTCCCGCTATACGCTCGCCAAGGAGATTTACCCGAACCTGTATCCCTCCATGGATTCGGCGGTCAACCTGCTCCTCTATACCGACAAGGGCGTGCGCAATGTGCTCGTGACGGCAGAGATCGCCGGGTTTACGCAGAAGTATGAGCAGAAGCTCACGCTCACTTCCGAGATGACCTACCTCATGATCAAGCCGCCCGTCCTGGCCGATATGCCCGACCTCTCGTCGGCGCGGGACACGCAGCTGACACTGCGCGTGGAGGACATCGACACCGGCGAGATTCTCGTGCAGGAAAGCCAGGCGCTCCAGCTGTACAGCATCTATGACTACAAGAACTACAGCGACGAATTCGGCATCATCCAAAACGACAACATCCTGGCCTGGGTCACGCCGGAAAGCGAGGGCATCCTCCAGGTGCGCCGGGAGGCCATCTCCTGGCTCGAGGAGACGCTCGGTTCCTCCTACGGCATCCTGCCGGGATACCAGCTCGCCTATGGATTCCGCTCCGGGCAGGAGGCGTATGTGACCTATTACGAGGTGGCCGCCATCCAGAGCGCCATCAGCCGCATGGGCGTCCGCTACAACATGGGGCCGTATTCCTTCAACGCCAGCCAGCGCGTCCTCACGCCGGATGCTGTCTTGCAGAGCAAATCCGGCATCTGCATCGAGACGGCCGTGCTCATGGCGAGCGTCCTACAATCCGCCGGCATGCACGCCATGATCGTCTTCACGCCCGGCCATGCGCAGACGGCGGTGGAGACCTGGTCGGGCTCCGGCGAATACTTCCTCATCGAGACGACGCTGCTCCCCTTCGGCGCGACCGAGGCGGAGCTCAACACCCTGATCCAGCCGCTCAGCGCGCAGGATTGGGCGAACTACCTCGCCAACGCCGCCCAGAAGGCGCAGCAATCCGGCGGCATGGTCTATGTCGTCGACTGCGACCTGGCCACCGTGCTGGATATTCAGGGACTCGCCTATTGAGACGCCTTTCCCCGCAACACAAAAAATCCCCAAGACTTCTTGGGGATTTTTCTATGCTCTGTTTTGCGTTCGGGGCGCTTCAAAATACCGAAATTGCGCGTGCACGCCGCGGGCGATCTTGCCCCGGGCAAACGCCGTTGCCTCCGGACCCGCCGCCCGGCTGCGCGATTCCTCCCTCGCAGCGAAAGCATGCCGAAGGCGTGCTAAAAAGCTCCGCGCCACCCGGCGAGCTCAGACCTCCTCCTGCCGTTCCAGGAACTTCAGCTTGGCAAAGCTCTCCTCGCTGAGCGCATGCTCCATCTGGCAGGCTTCCCGCTCCGCCGTCTGCTCGTCGATGCCCGCCTCCATCAGCTTCGCCTTGAAAAAGCAGTGCTTTTCATAGGTCTTTTCGGCCACATCGCGGCCCTCTGCCGTGAATTCCAAAAAAGCGCCGTCCGGCTTCAAAAAGCCGCCCTGCCGCAGCAGGCTCACGGCCCGGCTGACGCTTGGCTTGCTCACGCCCAGGTGTTCGGCCAGGTCCGTCGGGCGAACCTCCCACTTCTCCTTTTGCAAAACCAGGATCGCTTCCAAATAATCCTCTCCCGAGGTGCGTAATTTCATCGCTGCGCTCGCTTTCTCCTCTCCTGTGGTTAGTTTTTGCTAACCATTAGTGCCGCCAAGGCTTTCCTTTCCCCCACGGCCGCCTTATCGATTCCGCCAAACTTCCTGCCGCGCGCCGCGGGCGATATAGTCCGGCCCCGCGCCCTTCCTACAGCCGCTTGTAGCCGCAGTCGCAATACGGCCCGCCGGAGGCAAGGGTGTATTCCCGCACGAATCTCGACGCGCCGCCCGCCTCGCTCATGCTGTAATCCCGATGGCACAGCGCCGGCGTCAGGTCATATAGTCCCAGCTTTTGCATCAGCGTGCAGATGCCGCACGCCGTAAAGCGCGCTTCATAGCCGCTGGCGTCCGGATATTCATAAAACTCCATGTTCCAGGAATAGGGGTTCCGGTCGGTCGCCCGGCATTTTTCCGTCTCCCGCATGCCCCGGACATCCGCGGCGGAAA
The DNA here is from genome assembly GCA_934555865.1 of uncultured Christensenellaceae bacterium. GTDB lineage: Bacteria > Bacillota > Clostridia > Christensenellales > Christensenellaceae > QANA01. Next base: position 7,856 of record CAKTFI010000041.1, read on the forward strand.
ATTTCTTTTGCCCGCTCTTGCGGCAGAACCAGCGCATGAGCGGCGTCATCATGGCGCGCTCATAGTAGTCCGTCAGCCCCTCCACCGTGGGCCGCTGCGGCATGCACAGCACAAACGCCCCGAGCATCGCCGCGCTCACGATGTTCCTTTGAAAGCGGTCTCCCCGCTCGAACGCGGGAATCTCCGAGAGGATCTGCCGGTACTTTCCTTTTGCCCGCTTCGCGAGCCGCCCGGCCTCTGCGGGGTCGATTGCAAACACTTCCGTCAGCTGCACGCGAAAGGAGTTCACGAACAGCGCCCACATCCCCATGGGCATCCCGGCATACTTCATCGGTTCCTTCCTCCCCTTCGGCGGGTCCCCCGGCACGGCGCCCGGCAATGCAGATGGCCGCTGCCCCGCTGCGCCGCGACGCCACCCCTTGCCCGCCTGCGCAGCACGCCTCTCCCGCCCGGCCGCCGGACCCACGGCCCGGCCGATATGCTCTGCGCAATGGCCTCACGGCAATAGTTAGTTTTGGCTAACCATCGGCGTTTTGAAAAGCCGTCCGCCAAGGACAGCTTTTCTATCTATTTATAACATAAAATGCGGCCCTCGTCAATAACCCCTCAGGCATCCGCGGCAGGTTCCTTCGGCTCTACCACCGGCAGCGTCAGGCGCTCAAACGCCCGCAGCATCTTGGAATGCCGGATGACGAAGTGAATGGCCGGGGCCTTGTTTTTGGAGACCATCACCCACTGCCCCTCGTGCATGCGGATCTGGATGTTCCAAAAGGCCGGGGCCGCGTTTGCCTGCACCGTATAGCGC
>CAKTFI010000042.1 GCA_934555865.1 uncultured Christensenellaceae bacterium
GTGCCCAATTCGATAATGTCGGCGTAGTCGGCTACCTGATCGATGAGCCGCTTTGCCTCATCCAGCGTTGCAACATCCAATGCTACCTGTAGTTTCATGCTTTCCTCCGTCTTCTGCGCCGAAGCGCGAGCCTATTTGCCAAACCGATGTACGCTGCGTTTTTCTTCCTTATGCCTCAAAGAAAGTGCGCGCCACCGCCACCGGATCCGCCGCTTCCTTGATTGCGCGGCCGATGATGACATGGTGCGGGTTGCACTTCTTGACCGAGGGGATGTTTTCCACCTTGATCGCGCCGGAAAGCACCAGCTTCGCGTCAAACTTGCACTTCTTGATCTCATCCATCATTGCGTCCAGACGGCGGGTCGTCTCTGCCTGCCCGTCGCGCGAATCGTCGCCCGAAAGGTGCGCGCACACATAGTCCGGCTGCAGGCGGTTGATCTTTTCCACCACGGCCTGATAGTCCGGCTCCGCCACAAGGTCGACGAAGCATTCCTTACCCGTTTCGCGGCAGGCGCGGATGGCCTCGGCGATCGTCTTTTCCTTGGCGCGCGAGCAGACGGTGATGATGTCCGCGCCCGCCTCCAGGCAGGGCAGGCCGACCTTATAGCCGGAGTCCATAATCTTGATGTCCGCCAGGATCTTCTTTTCGGGGAATTCCTGCTTGAATTCGCGGATCGCCATATGGCCGTATTTCGCGATGAATTCCTCGCCCAACTCGATGATCTCGATATAATCGCGGATCTGGTTGGCCAGCTCGATGCCCTTTGCCAGGCTGATGCAATCTACAGCAAATTGTACTTTCATAGTTAATTCCTCTTTCTTCCTCTCAAGAATCTATTTTCCCGGCTTTGCCGGTGAAAAACCCTTTGGCGGCGAAAACGCCCGGCGGCAGGGAATATTTTCCCGCGCTGCGGCCGCTCTCGCCCTCTGCCTTCATGCTACACGCTGCCCCCGGCCCTGTCAAGGAAATCCGCTCATTTCGGCGCAAAATTTGATATTATCGAACGACCGTTCGCAATTAGCGGAAATCGCTTTACTTTCTCCGCACAATCCCGTATACTGGAGAAAAATCTCCTGATTTTCAGGCAGCAAGGAGGCAGCGATGCAGACACCGCCGCGGACCGGCAAGACCATTCAATCCGTACAGCGCGCCATCGACATTTTGAATTGCTTCGACGCGCAGACCCCGGCGCTCTCCCTCGGGGAGATCAGCGCGCGCTTACAGCTCAACAAGGCGACCGTGCACGGGCTGCTAAATACCCTGCACAACAACGGCTATGTATGCCAGAATTCCCGCGGGGAATACCTGCTCGGCTCTGCGCTGTTTTCCAAGGCCGCCCTCGCCGAGAGCACCGCCGGGAGCAAGCTGCGGGACGCCATTGCGCAGCCCCTGCAGGCGCTGTGCGACCGCTTTCAGACCTCCGGCGTCGTCTGCCTCGTGCAGTCTGCGCGCCTCGAGCACCTCTATACCGCCATGCCGCGCCGCAGCGCCTTCGTCCTGCAGCCCTCTGCACAGAATGGGCCGCTCTATGCGATGGCCAGCGGCAAGCTGCTGTTGGCGCATGCCGACGCCGGGTTTGTGCGCGGCTACCTCGCGCGGACGCCGCTTTCCGCCCTGACCCCCAAGACGCTCAGCACGCCTGAGCGCCTAAACGAAGAGCTGGAGCGCATCCGCCGCCGGGGCGTGTCGCTCGAACAGGACGAGCTCGCCATGGGCATCAGCTCCATCGCCGCCCCGTTTTTTGACGCGCCGCACCGGCTCTATGCCACGGTGAGCCTGACGGGCACCAGCGCCGCCTTCGCACAGGAACGCGGCCAATTGCTGGACGCCATCCTCGAGCTGCGCGACGCGGCGCAGGCGCAGTGCCTGCCGGTCTAAAAAAACAAAACGCCCGCGCCCCCAAAGGGAAGCGCAGGCGTTTTTTCATGCCTCAAAAAAGGCTTTGGCAATGCGCACCGGGTCTTTGGCGCGGGTGAGCACGCCGCCCAGGTTGACATGGTGCGGGCGGCATTCCAAGATCTCCGGCAGATACTCCGTCGTCAGCCCGCCCGACAGCACGAGCTTGGGCGAAAAGCCCACCTTGCCGGCTAGGCGGATGGCGTCCTTTCGGGCATAGATGCCCGGTTCGTCGCGGAACAGCCGCCCGGACAGGTGCGCGCACACATAGTCCGCCCCGCTGGCGTTGACAGCCGCCACATAGTCGCGATAGTGCCGCGGCTCGATGCCGATGAGGTCGACCCAGGATTCCTTCCCCACCTCCTGCGCCGCGCGCACCAGCCCCGCGATGCAGTCCGGATCGGCCGCCGCGCAGGTCGTGACGATGTCCGCGCCCAGCGCATACGCCTCTTTTCCAAGCGTATAGCCGCCGTCCATGAGCTTCAGGTCCGCCAAGATCTTCTTGTCCGGAAAGACCTGCTTCATGAGCGTAATCGCGCGCAGCGATTCCCGCTGCAATACGCCGTCGCCCACTTCGATGATGTCCACATACTCCTCGATTTTGTGCGCCACGCGGATTCCCTCGCCCAGCGCGCCGTCAATCGCATATTGAATTTTCATACCTTATACCCCTCTCTTTCCCCGTCCGCGGACCGGCCTGCCGTCCGGGGCATTCTCCTCTTAGTATACAACAAAATCGCCCGGCAGGGAAGGGCTTCCCCCGGCGGGCGATTTGTCGCGAGACGCCGCTCCCCAGGGCGCGCCTATTTTGCCATCTGCTCCACCGTTTCCTGCAGGCGCCCGCGGCGCAACCATTTTTTCGTCAGCCAGGCGAAGAACCGGTTGACCGGCCAGACGAGCGCCAACACGCCAAGCGAACGCCAGAGAAGGCGCAGCGTGAAGCGCGGCAGGTAGAACACCGGTCCAAACAGCACGATCGCCGCTCCAAACGCCGCCGCCAGCGCGGCATAGACGAGGCGCTTCCACAGGCAGAAGGGGCGCATCACCTGGAACAGCGCCAAAAAGCCGCAGCCGCCCGCCGCCACCGTGCAGAGCAGCGCGATCTCCGCCTCTCCCCAGGCGAGGAGCTTGCCCACGGCGCATAGGGCGAGCACCCCCACCGCCACGCCGAGCCCGCCCGGCAGAGCAATCCGCAGCACCGGCCCGAAAAAGTCGTTTTCAATCGAGCGGTAATTGTGCTGCAAGGTCAGCAGGAAGGACGGGATCCCGATGCACAGCGAGCTGAACAGCGTCAATTGGACGGGCACGAACGGATAGGACAGCGGCAGCAGCATGAACAGCACGCACAGCACGCAGGAAAAGATGGTTTTCACGAGAAAGAGCGAGGCTGAGCGTTGAATGTTGTTGACGACGCGGTTGCCCTCCAGGATCGTGTGATAGATCGCGTACAGGTTGGAATCGAGCAGCACGATCTGCGAGATCGTGCGCGCGGCGTCGCTGCCGGTGCGCAGCGTGATGCTGCAATCCGCCTCCTTTAAGGCAGGCACATCGTTGACACCGTCGCCCGTCATGGCGACCGTCCGCCCCTGTTCCCGGAAGAAGTGCACGATCCACTTCTTCTGCTGCGGGCTCACGCGGCCAAACACCGCATACCGCGCCGCCGCTTCCTCCACCGCCGCGCGGTCCATGCCGAACAGATCGACATAGCCGCCCTGGCAATCCGCCCCGGCCTTTTTAGCGATGGCATAGACCGTCGCGGCACTGTCGCCCGAGATGATCTTCACCGCGATGCCGTTTTGCCGCATATAGCGGAAGATCTCGCGCGATTCCTTGCGGATCCCCTCCTCGAACGCGAGAACCGCCCGCGGCGCGAGCGCCCCGCCGTAGGAGACCTCCTTTCCCGTGCGGGAAAAACCGCCCGCGCCCTCTGCCAGCAGCAGCACGCGCTGCCCCTGCGCCTGCCGGCGGCGGATCTCCTGCTGCCAGGCCAGCGGCAGGCGGCAATCGGCAGCTAGCACCTCCGGCGCACCCAGGATCCACGCGCCGTGTTCCGCAAAATCCGCGCCGCTCCACTTGCGCACGGGGGAAAAGTTCATGGCCTCCCACAAGTCCCAGGCGGATTTTTCAAGCGGCAAAGCGTCTCGCACGGCCTGCGCCGTCGCGTTCGTGTCCCCGACCGCCCAAACGAGCTCACAAAGCGCCTGCCGGACGGCCTGTTCATCCTCCGCCTCCAGCGGCAGAAGCTCCGCCAGATGCAGGCTGCCGTCCGTGATGGTGCCCGTCTTGTCAATGCACAGCAGGTTCACGCGCGCCAATGTTTCGATGGAGTACATCTCCTGCACGAGCGTATTCTGCTGCGCCAGCTTGTATACGCCGAGCGCCAGCGCCACATTCGTGAGCAGGATGAGCCCCTCCGGGATCATGCCGATGACGGCCGCCGTCGTCCGCAGGAGCGAATCGCGCACTCCATCGTGCAGCAGGAAATATTCCTTCAAAAAGAGTAATGCCCCAAAAATCACGATGAACACCGTGAGCACCGAAATGATGCGGTCCATCGAGTCCAGCAGCTTGGAATGCACCTTGCCGAGCTTTTTGGAATCGTTCACGATCTTGGCGGCATAGCTCTCGGCGCCTACGCGCACCGCCATCGCCCGGCAGCGACCGGACAAGACATAGCTCCCCGAAAAGAGCGTGTCGCCTGCGCGCTTATAGACCGGCTCCGCCTCGCCGGTCAGCATGGTCTCGTCGACCTCGCAGTCCCCTTCGAGAAGCTCGCAGTCCACGGGGATCTGGCTCCCCGCCTCTAAAAGCAGGATGTCGTGCAGCACGACCTCTTCAAAATCCACCGGCTGCGCCACGCCCTCGCGGCACACCCGCACCTGCACCTTGGACAGCAGCGACAGCTTTTCCACCGCGCGTTTGGCGCGCAGCTGATTCACGATGCCGATGGAGAGGTTGAAAAAGACGACGCCTAAAAAGAGCGCGTTTTGATAGGCCCCCGTGAGCAGCACAAGAAAGCCGAGCGTAAAATTCAGCAGATTAAACAGCGTGAATACATTTTCGCGGATAATCTGCAATGTGGATTTTGCCTTGGCCTCCCCGCCCGCGTTGTCGAGTCCCGCCTCTACACGGCGGCGGACTTCCTCCTCGTCCAATCCCCATGCCGGGTCTGGCGGCGCAAAATCCTGCGCCTGTGGTGCGGGCGTCCGTTCTTGCTTTGACATCGTATTTCCTTTTCCTTTCTATAAGAAAAGCCGGCAAACGCCGGCTTCCTTTTTTCTCTGCATTGCCAAGTGCGGTCAATCGTCCATCCGGATGCGCTTCGGCGACCGATACTTGAAGTCCGGGATTTCCAGCTCGTCGTCTTCGGAATAGTCGATGGTTTCGATGGTATTGCGCTCGATCTGCAGCTGGCCGGGCAACGCCTTGTCTGCCTCCGCATCGTGCTGGCCGATCTTGTCGCGCAAGTACACCTCTACGGGCTTCTTCGCGAGCTCCTCCGCGGAATAGGCGCTGTCGAACCCGGTCGCGATGACCGTCACGCGCACCTCGTCCTCCAGGCTCGTGTCGATGTCGACGCCCAGCATCGTCTCCGCGTCCGGGCTGGCCGACGCCTTCAGGACGCGCGAAGCCTCCTCGATCTCCGGGAGCGCGCAGGCCGGGTCGACGATCATGTTCAAAATGATGCCCTTTGCACCCTGGATCGTCGTGTCCAGAAGCGGGCTTAGGATGGCCTGCTTGACCGCGTCGATCACGCGGTTCTCGCCCTTGGCCACGCCGATGCCCATGTGCGCCGTGCCGCTGTTGCGCATGATCTTTTTCACATCGGCAAAGTCCAGGTTCATGAACGAGGGCTTGACGATGATCTCGGTAAGCCCCTGAATGCCCTGGCGCAGCGCGTCGTCCGCCAATTTGAAGGATTCCATGAGCGGCGTGTTCTTGCCCGCCATCTCGAGCAGCTTGTCGTTCGGCACCTTGACGATGCTGTCCACACAGCCGCGCAGCTTTTCATAGCCCTCGTGCGCCGCCTTGCTCCGGGGCGTGCCCTCAAACCAGAACGGCGTCGTCACAAACGCGACGGTGAGTGCGTCGCTGTTCTTGGCGAGCTCGGCCACCACCGGCGCCGCGCCCGTGCCCGTGCCGCCGCCCAGACCCGCCGCGATAAACACGAGGTCTGCGCCCTTGACCGCCTGCTCCAATTCCTCCCGGCTCTCCTCGGCCGCCTTTTCGCCGATGGACGGGTCGCCGCCGGAACCAAGCCCCTTGGTGAGCTTTTCGCCGATCTGGATCTTTTCCGGCGTATTACTCAGGTAAAGCGCCTGCTTGTCCGTGTTGACGACGATGAATTCCGCGCCCTCGAGGCCATAGGCCACCATCCGGTTGACAGCATTCCCGCCGCCGCCGCCGACGCCGATCACCTTAATCTTCGTAAAATTTGCGTTTTCTGTATCTAATCCTAAAGGCATGTTGGTTCCTCCTTGTGCGATCCGCATAGGTATTCTGCATAAAAATATACAAATAAATAATATACTTCTTCCCCTTCCTTGTCAACAATTCTCCGCCGCTTCCCGTCCGGTAGGCAGGCGGAAATTTGCCACTTTCCCGGTTTTGCGCTATACTGAAATTATGAATTTTCTGCGATGGTATCTGATAGCGGCAAACGCAATTGCCTTTTTGCTCGCGGGCGTCGACAAGGCGCGCGCCGTCCGCCACGCCTGGCGCATCCCGGAGCGCGTGCTCTTCGCCAGCTGCTTTTTGGGCGGCACGGCGGGGTTCTACCTTGGGATGCTGCTCTTTCGCCACAAGGTGCGCAAGCGCCGGTTTGCCCTGGGCGTCCCGCTCCTGCTGTTAGGACAGGCGCTGTTTGCCGCGCTTTTCTTATATTTTCTAAATCATTTTTACGGAGTACACCTATGAATAAACGACCCATTTCCCTGCTGCGCCGCCTGCTTTGCTGCCTGCTCCTGCTGGGGCTGCTCGCGGCATGCGGCCTGCTGCCGCCGGAGCCCTCCTCTTCGGCAGAGCCTTCCGACCCCGCCTCCGGCAGCGTCATTGCGCCGGACCCGGCCGGGACGCTCAGCGTCCATTTCTTCGATGTCGCCCAGGCGGACAGCGCGCTGTTCATCGCACCGGACGGTGCGACTATGCTGATCGACGCGGGCGATGTCGCGACCAAGCAGGAATTGCAGGAAAAGTTGAAAGCGCTCGGCGTCCAGAAGATCGATGTGCTCATCGGCACGCACCCGCATTCCGACCACATCGGCGGCATGCAGCAGATCGTGGAGAATTTCGAGATCGGCCGCATCTACCTGCCCGACGCGAGCCACACGAGCAAGACCTTCCAGACCTTGCTGCAAAGCATCGCCGATCGCAAGATCCCGACCTATGAGGCCAAGGCGGGCGTGACCTTTTCCCTGGGAAATAGCGTCTCGTGCCAAATACTCGCGCCCTGTCAGAGCTATGACGACCTCAACAACGCCTCGGCTGTTGTGCATGTCGTGTATGGCGAGATCTCCTTCCTCATGACCGGCGACGCAGAGACCGCGTCCGAGACGGATATGCTCAAAAACGACCCGGCCGCGTTGGCCAGCACGGTGCTCAAGATGGGGCACCACGGCAGCAGCACAAGCTCCAGCCTCGCCTTCCTCGACGCGGTAAACCCGACCTATGCCGTCATTTCCTGCGGCATCGGCAACAGCTATGGCCACCCGCACACCGAGACGCTCGAGCACCTCGCTGCGCGCGGCATCGTGACCTTCCGCACGGACGAGCTGGGCGACATCTGCATGCAGACGGACGGCGTCGACCTCTCCTTCGACAAGGAGGGCCAGGTGCCCGCGGCCGAGGCGGACAGCCTTTCGTATGTCTATGTGACAGAGAGCGGCAAGACCTATCACAAGGAGGACTGCTCCGCCCTTTCCAAGAGCAAGAACAAGAAGCGCATCTCGCTTGCCGAGGCCAAGGAAAAAGGCTACAGCGCCTGCAAGCGCTGCTTTGAGAATTAAAGGAGGCCGCCCATGAAATGCACGATCGACCGCCGGGAAGCGGACTATTTCGTCGTACAGACGGAGGACGCGCAGAGCTATGCCCTCCCCGCCGCGCTGCTTGCGCCGCTGGACGCCCGGGAGGGCGACATTTTGGAGATCCGCGTCTGCCGCGAGGAAACAGAACGCACGCGCGAGGCTTCGAGTTCGCTTCTGCATTCGCTCTTTGCGCGCACGGCCGCCGAGGACGCGGCCCGGGAAGAGCCCGAGGGAAATTTGTAAAATTTCCATGTATGCCGTTTCGCACGGCGCGGAATTTGTTACATTATGGTTGTACAAAGTTAAAAAACGGGGGATCCTCCGGGATGCCCCGTTTTGCAAACCATTTTGCGAAAGGAATTTTCCATGAAAGAAGTGAAATCCCCCAAAAAGCCGCTCATCTATTACTACGGCTTGGTCATGCTGATCATCCTTCTATTCAACCTGTTCATAAGCCCGCTTCTCTTAAAGGGACAGGTCACAGAGGTCGACTACGGCACCTTCATGAAGATGATCGAGGAAAAGAACATCGGCAGCGTGCAGATCGAAAGCTCGCAGATCCTGTTCACCGACAAGGACGAAACCA
>CAKTFI010000043.1 GCA_934555865.1 uncultured Christensenellaceae bacterium
GGGGAATGCCCCGGAGATGACTTCGCTTACCGGAGAAGAGCCTTATTGGATGGCGCAGGTGGATGAAGTACAGCAGCTTGGTTTCTGCCAGGATATTATCACGGCAAACCCCGGTCCGATGATTTTCATCAGCTCGACCGAGGGCTATACGAACATCGCGGTTGCGGCAATCAATGAGCTTTCCCCGGAGCGTCAGGCGGAAATTCAGATCGTCGGATTTGACTTTTCGAAGACCGGTATGGCGCTGATCCAGAGCGATATGCTCTATGGTTCTGTTGGGCAGAATCCCTATCTGATGGGATACAATGCAGTCTATGCAATGTGTGATTACCTGCGCGACGGCAAAGTGGAGATGAATCAGATCGTTCCTTATACCATCGTGACGAAGAACAATCTGGAGTCGGAAGAAGTGAAGGCTTATCTGGCTTCTATGAAAATTGACGCTTGAGTAGGTAAAAGAGATATTTAAAAAACTCCTCCCGGAAGGGAGGAGTTTTTTTCTATCAATAAATGGGCAGGCTGCCTTGCGCAAAATGAAATGAAAAAGCATCGGGAAGAGCCAATGGGAAGCTGGGAAGAAGGGTCTCCCCGGCGGAGGGAAAAATAGCGCCAAAAGGATTTTTGATGGAAGCGAAGGCGGGGAAACGCAATGCCTCCCAAGAGGATTTCCGAGGAAAATTTCTGGACAGCCGAGAGGAGGGCGCAGTAATATATAGAAGGAAACGAAAAAGGCCGCAAAACGGCGTTTGGAAAGAGAGGATTTGTATATGCTGCAGGGAAAAACCGCGATCGTGACGGGCGGAACCCGCGGGATCGGGCTGGCGATCGTGAAGTGTTTTTTAACGAACGGCGCCAGGGTCGCGCTTTTTGGGAGCCGGCCGGAGACGGTGGACAAGGCGTTGGCGCAGATTAAAGAGGAAAGGCCGGATGCGCCGGTCATGGGGCTTTCGCCGGATCTGACGGACTATGCCTCGGTAAAGGCGGCGGTCGAAAAGGTGGCGGCGGCGTTCAGCGGAGTGGATATCCTGGTCAACAACGCAGGTATTTCGGCGCGTGAGCCGCTGGCGCAGTATGAGGCGGAAAAGTTCAAGCAGATCATGGATCTCAATGTCACGGCGGTGTTCAACGGCTGCAAAGCGGTGGAGCCGATCATGCGCGAGGCGGGCGGCGGCTGCATCATCAACACCAGTTCGATGGTGAGCCTGTATGGGCAGCCGAGCGGCGTCGGGTATCCGGCAAGCAAGTTTGCAGTCAACGGTCTTACGCACAGCCTGGCGCGAGAGCTTGGCCGGGAAGGTATCCGCGTCAACGCGGTGGCACCCGGTGTGACGCGCACGGACATGGTGGCGGCGCTGCCGAAGGAGATGGTGGATCGCATTTCCGCGCCAATTCCGCTTGGGCGCATCGGCGAGCCGGAAGAAGTGGCCAATGTATTCCTGTTCCTGGCAAGCGACCTGGCGAGCTATGTGACGGGCGCAGTCGTCTCAGTGGACGGCGCGGCGCAGACCTGATCCAAAAAAATGCACCCAAAAAGGAGCGCCAAGGCGCTCCTTTTTGCGTCTCCGACCTTACGCGGCCGGGGAATCCGACTTGTGCTTCTTTTCCTTGCGTTTGATGTTCAAATATCCGATGACGCACATGGTGAACGCACCAACCGCGTCGACGATCATGTCCGCCATCGTGTCCTGGAGCGCCGCCCGGCCGACCAGCATAGTGCCGTCCTCCAGCATGAATTTCTGCATGTTAAGGCCCAGGAGCCCGTCGAGCGAGTATTCATAGATCTCCCACAGGCCGCCGATTGCAAGGGCAAAGCAGAAGGCGAACAGCAGCGTGAACGCCGGGCTCAATTTGACCTTGACCTTCTGCGAATTGTTCATGATGTCCACGAGCGAGAACCCGAGGACGCCCAGCATGGCGCCGCTAAAAGTGTGCAGGATGGTGTCCCAGCAGGGGATGATGAAGAAAAAGTTGCGCACCTCGCCGAGGTAGATGGCGCAATAGAGGAAGACAAAGTAGAACACTTCCATATAATTTGGGATGTCGATTTTGAAATGCCGCTCGATGGCGTTCGGCAAAAAGAGCACGATGCAGCCCAAAAAGCACTGCGCCAGCATGAGGACATAGTCGCTTTTCAGACGCTCATGCGGCTGCGCCTCGGCAGGATCGGCTGGCGCGCCAAAGATTTTGCAGATGGAAAATCCGATGGAGAACAACAGCGTGACAAAGCAGATGATGCCCACAATGTTCTTGACTGTCCATTTCTTTTTTTGCTTCATAGGAACCTCCACGAATAAAAACAATCATTATATTTTACCACATTTTCGAAAACTATACAATGAGTATTTCCGCAGGATTGGGATTCCCGCCTTGGCAGAGGGCCTTACGGCAGATACATGGGGCATTCTTTGCGGAGGCCCGCGTATGGGCGCTGTTTGGCTGCTTCCCTTTGGACGGCCGGGCATGGGAGGCAAAAAATACCGCAGATGTACAGGGCGCATGGCCGGACGAACAGGCCGAATAGTGCAGCCCGCAGGGTCGTGCAGGAGGAGTATCGCGGGCGCAAAGGGCGCCCCTATGCGCCGGCGCACGTTTGTTCCTGTTTGCCGCTATCCCTCTTCCTGTAGGAGGCCGCGCAGCGCCGTGCACAGCTTTTTTAGGAGCCGCGACACCTGCACCTGCGAAAGGCCGAGTTCCCGGGCGATCTCCTGCTGCGTGCAGCCCTCTACAAAGCGGCGCGTAAAGAGCAGGCGTTCCCGGGGCGGCCAGCGGGAGATCTGTTCGCGCAGGAAGAGCATCTCGCCTTCTGGCGCGGCGGGGGCGGCGAGCAGCTCGCTGAGGCTTGCGCCCTCCTGCGCGGCGTCCAGCGGCTGCTCGAGCGAGAGGGGTGGCCGCAGCGCCTCCAGTGCGAGCGGGATCTCCTCGGCGGGCACGCCGGATTCCCGGGACAGCTCAAAAAGCGTGGGCATCCGCCCGAGGGCTTGGGCGAGCTGTTCTTGAGCCCGGCGCAGTTGCCGTGCCTGCGCCTGCATCCGGCGATCCAGGTGCAGCGGCGTGTCCTTGCGCAAAAAACGGCGGATCTCTCCCAAAATGTGCGGAACGGCATAGGTGGAAAATTGGAATCCGCGCGCCGGATCAAAGCCCCGGATGGCCTGCAAGAGGCCGAGTACCCCTTGCTGCAAGAGGTCATCCACATCTGCGCCGCGTCCCCAAAAGCGCCGCACGAGGCTGCGCACGAGTGGAAGGTGCAGCCGCACCAAGGCATCCCGTGCGTCGTTGTCGCCTGCCTGCGCCTGGCGAAAGTACAAAGCCTCATCCGCGACCAGCCGGTCAGGCCGTTGCATCGGGCAGTGCCAGCGTTTTTTCCAGGCGGACGGTGGTGCCCTCGCCGGGGTGCGAATGGACGAGGATGCGGTCCATGAAGGACTGCATGACCGCAAAGCCCATGCCCGACCGCTCGGCCGAATTGCCGGTGGAAAAGAAGGGCTGCATGGCCTGCGCGATGTCGGCGATCCCGCACCCGAAATCCTGCACCTCAAAAACGACGCGGTTGTCTGTGATCTCGCCGCGCAGGACCACCCGCCCGCCCTCCTTGCCATAGGCGTGGACAATGGCGTTAGTGACGGCCTCGGAGATCGCTGTTTTGATATCGGAGATCTCTTCTACCGTGCAATCCAGCCGCGCGGCAAAGGCGGCGGCGCACACGCGGGCAAAGGATTCGTTTTCCGACCGGGCCGGGAAGGAAAGCTCCATAAAATTATCCGTGTTCATGATTCCTCCAAGTAGTTTACGAGAGTTTTTCGACGATGCTGTACAGGCCGGATATGCGGAACAGCTTGTCCACATGTGGATTTAAATTTTTGACATACAGGCAAAGCCCCCGTTCGTGCAGCCGCTTGTATCGCCCAATGAGCAGCCCGATGCCCGAGCTGTCCATCAAACTGACCCCGGCAAAGTCCAGGATGATGCCGCCACGGCAGCGGTCGATGGCGCGGTCGAGCTGTCGGCGAAGCTGTTCGGCGTGGTGGTGGTCGACCTCTCCCGATAGTTCGATGCACAGTGCGCGCGCAGTTCCCTTTGGCATAAAAAGACCTCCTTATTTTTCCCTCCCATAGTATTCCCGCTCGCGGGGGAAAATCCTTTGCCGAAAAAAGGAAGGTTTTGTAAAAACCGGGTGAAGGCGCATATTTTTCCAGACGGAGGGGAAACCTTTTTCCCATGAAGAAAGAAAAAGCAAAGGGAGGGTTGCGTCTGCTCAAGCGGGCGGCAGCCATTTTTTTAGTATGCGCCGTGGGCGGCGGAATATTCCTTGCGGCTTATATTTTTCACATCCGCGAATGGCGGGAATTCGACCCCGCTGAGGCAGCGGATATGCCGCTTACGACCGTCCTGTACGATGCGGCGGGACAGCCGTTTCAGGAGCTTTCCGGGACGGAGCGCCGCTACTATGTGAGGCTGTCCGAGCTTCCCGCCTGCCTGCCAGAGGCGTTTTTGGCGATGGAGGACGCCCGTTTTTTCGAACATGCGGGGGTAGATCTGGTGCGCGTCGGCGGTGCGATTTTGGCTGACCTCAAAAGTGGACAGTTTTCGCAGGGCGCGAGCACGATCACGCAACAGCTTGTCAAGCTGACCTACCTGAAAAACGAGAAGACGCTGACACGCAAGGCGGCAGAGATGCTCATGGCACTCAAGCTGGAAAAATGCTACAGCAAGGAGGAGATTTTGGAGCTGTACCTGAACCGCGCGTATTTTGGAAACGGCGCGTATGGGGTGGAGGCTGCGGCGCGGGAGTATTTTGACAAGCATGCAAGCGAGCTTTCGCTGGCGGAGGCGGCCATGCTCGCGGGGCTTGTCAAATCGCCCTCCGGCTATGACCCGCGCCTGCACCCTGAAAAGGCGCAGCAGCGGCAGCAAAGCGTGCTTGCGCGCATGCAGGAAGAGGGTTTCCTCTCGGAAGCGGAGCGGCAGGCCGCCCTGAGCGAGGAAGTGCAGATCGCAGAAAAGGGGGAGGAAGTCTATGCCTATGGGTTCTATACGGACACGGTGATCGACGACGCGGCGCGCATTTTGGGGCTCAACTATCGGGAATTGATGGAGGGCGGATACCGGGTAGAGACCTATCTCGATCCGGCGCAGCAGGCATATTTGGAGGAATATGCCGCGGCGGCAGAAAACTTCCCCGCGGCGGCAGAGGATGGAGAGCCCTGCCAATGCGCGGCGGTACTGCTCTCGGCCAAGACCAACGGAATCGCCGCGCTCGTGGGCGGACGGACGCACGAAACGCGCCTGGCTTTTAACCGCGCGCGGGCGATGCGGCGGCAGCCGGGTTCCGCCATCAAGCCGGTGCTCGTCTATGCCCCGGCGATCGAATACCTGCAATACCAAACGACCAGCCTGCTGCTCGACGAGCCGGAGGACTTTGACGGCTATACGCCGCGCGACGCGGGCAATGCCTATCGCGGGTGGGTCACGCTGCGCGACGCGGCGGCCTATTCGCTGAACCTCCCCGCGGTGCGGCTGCTGCGGGAAGTGGGCGTCGATCGCGCCAAGGGATATGCGAGCAGCGTGGGCATCCCCTTTGCAGAGCAGGACGCAAACCTTTCGCTGGCGCTCGGCGGCTTTACGACGGGCGTGTCGCCGCTGGAGCTGGCCGCGTCGTATATGCCCTTTGCCGCGGGCGGGTACTATGACACGCCGTCCACGGTGCGCCGCATTTTGGACAGCACGGGCCATGTCGTCTATGAACGGCCGGAGGCGGCGAAGAGTGTGCTTTCCGAACAGACGGCCTTTCTCATGGACTCGCTATTGCAATCCGGCGTGGAATACGGCACCTCCAAGGCTTTGCAGGCGGCGGGCGTGCCGCTCGCGGCCAAGACGGGGACGAGCAGCTATGACGACGCGAGCAACAATAAGGACGCCTGGATCGTGGCGTATAACCCGGAATATATCTTCTGCGGCTGGATCGGCTTTGACAACTCGGATGGCGCGCATTTTTTGGAAAAGGGCGTCACGGGCGGAACCTACCCGGCGAAGATGGCGGCGGGTGTGTTTCGCAATATCTATGCCGAACGAGAAGCTCCAGCGTTTTCCGCTCCGGCGAGTATCGCCGCGGTGGCGGTGGATGCGGCGCAGCTACGCGAAAAGTTGACGCTGCGCCCGGCGGCCGAGGACCGTGAGAGCCAGACGGAGTATTATTGCCGGGACAGCATCCCGGAGGAATTGAGCCCCAAGGCGCGGGGGATGCAGGTGGACACAGTAGGCGGCAAGCCGCGCATACGCTTTTCCGCGTCGCAGGGCTATACCTACGCGCTGGAGCGCCGCGAGGTCGGCAAGGGTGGGTTCATCCTGCTCACGCGGATACAGGGCGGCGGGGCATATGTGGACGAGACGGCGGAGGCGGGCAAGACCTATCTGTACCGCCTACTGCCCGAGGACTTCTATACGGCGGCATATGCGGCGGTATATCTGTATATTCCTGCAGATTGATAGGAATTGGAGGAAGATGGAGAAGAAAGCAATCTTCCTCCTTTTGCTTTCAGCCTTTGCAGACTGCCCCGGGAACGGCAAAAACCCTTGCCTTAAAAGGCGAACGAAGTACAAAAAAAGTATCTGTTCCCCCTAGGCAAATGCGGATGCCTCCTATATAATAAAAAATATAGAATACATATATGCCAAGATAGAGGCATTGTGTAAATAAAGGAGGAGGAAGAGGAATGAAAAAGGCTTGGATTTCCCTGCTCGCGTTGGTGCTGGCGATCGCGTATCCATTCACGGCGCTGGCGGCGACCTGGGACAATGTGGACACAGCGGAAAAGCTCAAGGAAGCGTTCGCGGATACGGACGCGGCCGGTGTCATTATCAACCTGAGCGGCAACATCGATCTGTATCGGGCGCTGGAGGCGCTGGAGGGGCAGACCTATGTCATCAACGGCACAACATATGTCTTGGCCAATGTCTCGCTGAAGGGCGGCGGCAACGGCGGCAGCGTGACCATCAACGGCAATGTGGCCGGCAAAGAGAACCGGAACGCCCTGCGGGTGGACGACGATGTGCAGGTCACGGTGAACGGCAATGTGGATGCCAGCGCGTCGGACGACTATAACGGCATTAAAGCACAGGGCAATGCGCAGGTGACGGTCAACGGCGATGTCAAGGGGTGTTATGAAGGCATCGAGGCCGAAGACAATGCGCAGGTCACGGTCGACGGCAAACGCGTCGATACCACCGAGGTGCTTGAAGGTGTTGTGGCATTCACGATCGACAACGCGGGAGAACACACTGTCGTAATGAAATACCGTCCCAAGGCATTTACGCTCGGACTTGCGGTGACCATACTTTCGATCCTCCTGTTTGTGTTCATAATGATATTTGAAAAACAGCTCAAGGCGATCCTTGCGCGCATTTGCGCCGACAGCAACAATGATACCGCCGAGTGCGATCTCATTGAAGGAGACTGGGAAGAATGCGACGAGGATGAAATTTGCGAGGATAGCACCGATGATGTTCCGGATGGAGATGCTCCCGCCGAGGAGCCTGTGTATCTTACAGACGGAAGCGAAACCGAAGAAGATACCCCCGATCCCGAAAATGAGACTACGGACGCGACGGATAGCAAGTTCGACAGTACGGAGAGTGATAACTGATGTTTTATTTTATCAAAGGTGAATTGGCTCTTCTCGATCCGGGCTTTGCCGTTGTGGACGCCTGCGGTGTGGGTTACAAGCTGACGATAAGCGGAACAACATATTCCGCACTTCCCCATGTAACCGGCAATGAAGCACCGAAGGTGAAGCTGTATTCGCATCTTTCCGTGCGCGAGGACGGCATCGAGCTTTACGGCTTTGCAACGCTTGAGGAGCTGAATATTTTCAGGCTCCTGATATCGGTATCCGGCGTCGGTCCCAAAGCCGCAATGGCTATTCTGTCTCAGATGTCTCCGGAAAAACTGGCGCTCGCCGTCTGCACAGAAGACAAAAAGCAGATCTCAAAAGCTCCCGGCATTGGTCCCAAAACTGCCGCACGCATAATACTTGAGCTTAAAGACAAGCTCAAAGCCGAGGCTTCGGCTGCGTACAGCGATAATGCCGCCGAAAGCACGGCAACAGCATCGGACGCCGGCGGCAGATCGGCAGAAGCGCTTGATGCCCTTACCGTACTCGGATTCAACCGTGCGGTAGCGCTCGATGCACTGCGAGGCATAGATATTGAAAACACGGAGCTTGAAGATGTTATCCGTGAAGCATTGAAAAAACTCATGAAATGATGGGAGGTCACATGACAGACGACGAATTGGATCTTGAAAACCGGATAGTGACCGCTTCATATACCGCGGGAGACGAGGAATTCGACACGTCATTGCGTCCTCGGCGCCTTTCCGACTATATAGGTCAGGAAAAGGCAAAGGAAAACCTAAGTGTCTATATCGAAGCCGCAAAAATGCGCGGCGATGCACTTGACCACGTGCTCCTTTACGGTCCTCCCGGTCTCGGCAAAAC
>CAKTFI010000044.1 GCA_934555865.1 uncultured Christensenellaceae bacterium
GTCTTACCATGGTCTACGTGACCAATCGTGCCGACATTGACATGCGGCTTCGTTCTGCTAAATACTTGCTTTGCCATTGCCTTACTACTCCTTTAGGGGCGGGGAAACGCTTCCCCGCCCGCCGTAATATTCTTCTTGTTAAGCCTTCTTGCCGACAACCTTTTCCGCGATGTTGTTCGGCACGCGCTCATACTGCGCAAACTGCATGGTATAGGTGCCTCTGCCCTGCGTCTTGGAGCGCAGGTCGGTCGCATACCCGAACATTTCGGAAAGCGGAACCATCGCGTGGATGACCTGTGCGCCCGCACGCATTTCAGAGCCTTCGATGCGGCCTCTGCGCGCGTTGATGTTACCCAGGACATCGCCGAAATATTCTTCCGGCACATTGACTTCGACCTTCATGACCGGTTCGAGCAGGACGCAGGCCGCCTTGGACAGCGCATCCTTGAGCGCCATAGAACCGGCGATCTTGAATGCCATTTCCGAAGAGTCGACTTCATGATAGGAGCCATCATACAGCGTCGCACGGAAGTCCAGCACCTCATAGCCGCCGATGATGCCGCTCTTGGAGGCTTCCTGGATACCTGCGTCGATCGCCGGGATGTATTCCTTCGGGATAACACCACCGACGATTGCGTTCACGAACTCATAGCCGGAGCCGGGCTCCAACGGTTCCACGCGGATCTTGCAGTGACCGAACTGACCGCGGCCGCCGGACTGACGGACATAGCGGCCTTCGGCCTCGACCGTCTTGGTGAGCGCTTCACGGTAGGCGACCTGCGGCTTACCGACATTCGCCTCAACCTTGAACTCGCGCAGCAGGCGGTCCACGATGATCTCCAGGTGCAATTCACCCATACCTGCAATGATGGTCTGGCCGGTCTCTTCGTCCGTATAGGTCTTGAAGGTCGGGTCTTCCTCGGCCAGCTTGACGAGCGCCAGGCTCATCTTGTCTCTGCCTGCCTTGGTCTTGGGCTCGATGGCGACACGGATAACCGGCTCCGGGAATTCCATATCCTCGAGCTCGATCGGCGCCTTTTCGTCGCACAAGCTGTCGCCCGTGCCGACATCCTTCATGCCCACGATGGCGGCGATGTCGCCTGTGTGCACGCTGTCGACTTCGTTGCGGCGATCCGCCTGCATCCGCACGATACGGCCGACGCGATCGCGCTTGCCCTTGGAGGCATTGTATACATAGGAACCCGCCTTGAGTTCGCCGGAATAGACGCGGATAAACGCCAGCTTACCGACGAACGGGTCGGTCATGATCTTGAACGCCAGCGCGGAGAAGGGCTCGCTGTCTTCCGCCTTGCGGACTTCCGGTTCCTTCGTGTCCGGCTCTACGCCCTCGACCGGCTTGATGTCGAGCGGGGACGGCAGGAAGTCGACGACATAGTCGAGCATCGGCTGTACGCCCTTATTGCGGTAGGAAGAACCGCAGCAGACCGGGACGATCTCGCCTGCGATCGTGCGCTTGCGCAGCGCCGCAATGATCTCTTCCTTGGAAAGCTCCTCGCCTTCGAAATACTTCTCCATGAGGGATTCATCGGCTTCGGCCGCCGCTTCCACGAGCTTCGCACGGTATTCCTCCGCCTGATCCTTGAGGTCTGCGGGGATGTCTACCACTTCAAACTTCGCGCCCGTCTGGTCGCCCGTATCATAGAGGATCGCGTTCATGTCGAGCAGGTCCACCATGCCCAAAAAGTCCGCTTCCTTGCCGATCGGCAGCTGCAAAAGCACTGGGTTCGCCTTCAGGCGGTCTTCGATCATATGCACGACATTGAAGAAGTCGGCACCCGTGATATCCATCTTATTGACATAGGCAAGACGCGGCACGCCAAACTTTTCCGCCTGACGCCACACGGTCTCGGACTGCGGTTCTACGCCACCCTTCGCGCAGAACACGGCGACTGCGCCGTCCAATACGCGCAGGGAGCGCTCTACCTCTACGGTGAAGTCCACATGTCCGGGGGTATCGATGATGTTCAACTGATAGCCCTTCCAATGCGCGGTAACAGCAGCGGACATGATCGTGATGCCTCTTTCCTGCTCCTGTTCCATGAAGTCGGTCGTGGACGCACCGTCGTGCGTCTCGCCCATCTTATAATTCTCACCGGTATAGTAGAGAATTCTTTCGGTTGTTGTCGTCTTGCCGGCGTCGATATGCGCCATGATACCGATGTTCCGGACAAGATTCAAGGGGACTCTTTCCACTTGCGTTTCTCCTTTCAAGACAAGTCATAGAGAGCGAATGTTCTCTTTGCCCTTATGCATTTTACGCGCGCAAAGATCGCGCGCGTAAATTGTATAAGTCTGTTAAATTGGTTATTTCCCAGAGCGCTATTAGAAGCGGAAATGCGCGAATGCCTTGTTCGCTTCTGCTGCTCTGTGCATTTCTTCTTTTCTGCGCACGCTTGCGCCCGTGTTGTTCGCCGCGTCCATGATCTCCGCCGCAACGCGCTCGCACATCGTTCTCTCGCCACGCGCTCTCGAAAAAGCGGTCATCCAGCGCAGAGCCAGCGTCTGACGACGCTCCGGGCGGACTTCCATCGGGACCTGATAGGTCGCGCCGCCGACTCTTCTCGCCTTGACTTCCAGGGCGGGCATGATGTTTTCCATCGCCGCTTCAAAGACTTCCATCGGGTCCTTGCCCGTCTTTTCGCCGATGATGTCAAATGCGTCGTAGCAGATGCGCTGCGCCGTGCCGCGCTTGCCATCCAGCATGATCTGGTTGATGAGTTTGGTTACAACTGTGCTTTTATAGATAGGATCCGGCGTAACTGTACGCTTCGGTGTTCCACCGCGTCTAGACATGTTTTACCTCCGTAATTTTTCGTAATCCAATTGATCGGCCCGGCTGTTCGCCGCGGCAGGCTTATTTGCTCTTCTTAGCCTTCTTGGCGCCGTAGAGCGATCTGGCCTGCATTCTGCCGTTTACGCCTGCAGCGTCCAGCGCGCCGCGGATGATGTGATAACGCACACCAGGCAGGTCCTTGACTCTGCCGCCGCGGATCAGGACCACCGAGTGCTCCTGCAGGTTGTGGCCGATACCGGGGATATATACGGTACCTTCCATGCCGTTTACCAGACGGACTCTGGCGATCTTCCGAAGAGCGGAGTTCGGCTTCTTCGGGGTCATCGTACGCACTGCGGTGCATACGCCCCTCTTCTGCGGGCACTGCTGAAGAATCGGGGAATTGGATTTATATTCAATAGTTTTTCTTCCTTTTTTTACAAGCTGGTTAATGGTAGGCATACCTTAACTCTGTACCTCCTTGCGTGACTCTGTTAGAAATAATATGTATATATAAGATTCCCACGCAACCCTTGGGGAATGAACTTACATACATGCAAAATAAGACAGTTTGCAGCACCATGTATTTTATCATCTGCTTTCCTGTCATGTCAATAAAAAATTCACAATTCCAGGGGCTTTGCCCGGCCTTCCGGCCAAAGCCCCGAGAACCGTCCGTTTATTCGTCGCCCGGCTGCCTCGGGTCGTCGCTGAAGAAGCAGAAGTGCTCCCGCGGCTTTTTCTTGGTGAGCAGCAGGCGGGTCTTTTCCTGCTCGTCCCGGTATACGAACCAGCCGAGCTCCGCCATCTCCGCCATCTCCGGGATGTCGAATACGCGGAAGTAGGTCGCGTCGCCGTATTTTTTGATGAGCTTGCGCGAGATCCAACCGCCCAGCGCATACACGACCGCCATGACGAACAGCAGTATGACGATCGGGATGTATTCCGGCGAATACTGGATGAATTCCGTCTTGGCGATGGACAGTACGACGCCCAGCCCCACGAGGAAGCCGACGGCCGCGGAATAGAACTTGAAGTTCTCCGCCAGGCGATAGCGCCGGCGGCATTCCTTGCAGATCGCGATCGGGAAGGGAATGAGGCTCCCCACATCCGCGCGCTGCAGGCTCCCGAGCCCAAAGATCATGCCCTTTTCATAGGGCGGATCGGGGTGCGCCATGTCCAGCACCGCATACCCCGCCTTGGGGTTGCCCGGCCGCTTCTTGCAGAAGAAGCAGGTCTCCGACTGGTGGAACTGGTCGGCGTTCCAGGGCAGATTGCTCTGCGTCACCTGCCAGATCTCATTCGTCTTGGCCTTTTCGTATTCCTTGACATTGTTCTTGTACAGCGAGCATTTTTCGCAGCCGTCGCTCCCCAAAAATTTGCAGATCGGCGTATGCTTCACCGTACATTTCCGGCTGATTTTTTCAATTGCCACTTTGCGCCCTCCGTGCAGGACGGCCGGGCAGGGCTCAGGCAAGCCCGCCCGCCGATTCCGTCGTCAGATTTTCGAGCTGCATCTGCATTTCCTCACCGGGAATGTTTTTTGCCGCCTCGACATTCTTATACCGCTTCATGCCCGTGCCAGCCGGGATGAGCTTGCCGATGATGATGTTTTCCTTGAGGCCGACCAGCGGATCGACTTTGCCCTTGATGGCCGCGTCGGTCAGCACGCGCGTCGTCTCCTGGAAGGAGGCCGCCGAGAAGAAGGACTCCGTCGACAGCGCCGCCTTGGTGATGCCGAGCAGCACGCGCGACGCGATCGCCGGGCGCTTGCCCTCCTTGATCGCCTGTTCGTTCTCCGCCTCGAAGCGGAAGATGTCCACCATCTCGCCCGTGAGCAGGTTGGTCTCGCCCGCGTCGTCGATGCGGCACTTGCGCAGCATCTGGCGGATGATGACCTCGAGGTGCTTATCCGAGATCTCGACGCCCTGCATGCGGTAGACCATCTGCACTTCCTTAAGCAGGTAGGTCTGCACGCCCTTGATGCCCTTGATCTTCAGGATGTCCGCCGGGTTGATGGAGCCTTCGGTCAGCTCGTCGCCCGCCTCGATCACCTGGCCGTCCTGCACCTTGATGCGGGAACCGTATGCGATCGGGTAGATCGCCGATTCGCCGATCTCCGGCGTGACGATGACCTCACGCTTTTTCTTGTTGTCCGACA
The DNA here is from genome assembly GCA_934555865.1 of uncultured Christensenellaceae bacterium. Taxonomy (GTDB): domain Bacteria; phylum Bacillota; class Clostridia; order Christensenellales; family Christensenellaceae; genus QANA01. The sequence goes on from CAKTFI010000044.1 coordinate 4,956, forward strand.
GGGTGACCACGCCGCCGATTTCCGAAATGACCGCCTGCCCTCTCGGCCGTCTGGCCTCGAACAGCTCTTCGACACGCGGAAGACCCTGCGTGATGTCGCCGCCGGCGACGCCGCCCGTGTGGAAGGTACGCATCGTAAGCTGTGTGCCCGGCTCGCCGATGGACTGTGCCGCGATGACGCCGACCGCTTCGCCGATGTCGACGAGGTTGCCCGTCGCCATGTTCGCGCCATAGCACTTGCGGCAGACGCCGTTTTCGCTCTTGCAGGTGAGCACGGAGCGGATCTGCACTTCCTTGACGCCGGCCTTAGCGATCGCCTTGGCCTGCAGGGGGGTGATCATCTCGTTGGCCGGGGCCAGCACCTCGCCCGTTTCGGGGTGGAGGATGTCGCTCACGGCCACGCGCCCGCGGATGCGGTCCTCAAGCGGCTCCACGACATTGTTGCCGCTGTAGAGGTCGGACACCACGATGCCCTGCGTCTGCTCGCCCAGGCGGGCAAAGCAGTCGTCCTCGCGCACGATGACATTGTGCGAAACATCGACAAGGCGTCTCGTCAGATAGCCCGAGTCGGCTGTCCGCAGCGCCGTGTCGGCCAAGCCCTTGCGGGCGCCGTGCGAGGAAATGAAGAATTCCAATACCGTCAGGCCCTCGCGGAAGTTCGCGCGGATCGGGATCTCGATGATCTCGCCCGACGGGTCGGCCATCAGGCCGCGCATGCCGGCCAGCTGACGAATCTGGTTGATGCTGCCGCGAGCGCCGGACTTCGCCATCATGTTGATGGAGTTGAATTCGTCCATGCTCTTTTCCAACGCTGCCGTGACCTTGTTGGTCGTCTCCGTCCAGACGGCGACGACATTGTCCTTGCGTTCCTTGTCCGTCAGGAAGCCGCGGCGATACTGCCGCTCGATGTGGCTGATGCGGTCCTCGGCCTCTGCGATGTACTGCTTCTTTTCCGCCGGCACCTTGATGTCCGAAACGCTGACCGTGATGGCGCCGATGGTCGAATAGTGATAGCCCTGCGCCTTGATGCGGTCGAGCACTTCGCTCGTCTTGCTCGCGCCCAGCACCTCAAAGCACTTGCCCACGATCTTGCCGAGCTGCGACTTGCCGACGACCTCGTTGACCTCGTACTGCAGTTCGTTTTCCGGCTTGCTGCGGTCGAGGTAGCCGAGGTTCTGCGGGATCGCCTGGTTGAAGATGATGCGTCCTGCACTCGTCTCGATGAGGCCGGTCTTGCGTTCGCCGTTCACTTCGCGGGTCACGCGGACATGGATCGGCGCCTGAATCTCGATGTTGTGCGTATGATACGCCAAAAGCGCTTCATCCGGCGAGGCAAAGGTGCTGCCGTCGCCCTTGGCGCCCGGCTTTAGGATCGTCAGATAGTACGACCCCAGGACCATGTCCTGCGTCGGAATGACGACCGGCTTGCCGTCCTGCGGCTTCAAGATGTTGTTCGCCGCCAGCATCAGATAGCGCGCCTCTGCCTGCGCCTCCAGCGAAAGCGGGACATGCACTGCCATCTGGTCGCCGTCGAAGTCGGCGTTGAAGGCCGTGCACGCGAGCGGGTGCAGCTTGATGGCGCGGCCCTCGACCAGCACCGGTTCGAATGCCTGAATGCCCAGGCGGTGCAGCGTCGGCGCGCGGTTCAAGAGCACCGGGTGCCCCTTGATGACCTCTTCCAGGACATCCCAGACCTCCGGGCGGACCTTTTCCACCATGCGCTTCGCGCTCTTGATGTTATGCGCATAGCCCTCGTCCGACAGCTTCTTCATGACGAACGGCTTGAACAGCTCGAGCGCCATCTCCTTCGGCAGGCCGCACTGATACATCTTGAGCTCTGGCCCGACGACGATAACGCTGCGGCCGGAATAGTCCACGCGCTTGCCGAGCAGGTTTTGACGGAAGCGCCCCTGCTTGCCGCGGAGCATATCCGACAGGGACTTGAGCGCGCGATTGCCCACGCCGGTGACGGGGCGGCCGCGGCGGCCGTTGTCGATGAGCGCGTCCACCGCTTCCTGCAGCATGCGCTTTTCGTTGCGGACGATGATGTCCGGCGCCTTGAGCTCCAACAAGCGCTTCAAGCGGTTGTTGCGGTTGATGACCCGGCGATACAGGTCGTTCAGATCGGAGGTCGCAAAGCGGCCGCCGTCGAGCGGGACCATCGGGCGCAGTTCCGGCGGGATGACCGGCACGGCGTCCAGAATGATCCATTCCGGCTTGTTGTGCGACTTGCGGAAGGCCTCAATGACCTCCATGCGCTTGATCGCGCGGGTGCGCTTCTGGCTGGAGGTGCTCTGCAGGTCTTCCTTCAGGCTCTCGGCCACGGCGTCCAAATCAAGCTCCTGCAGCAGGATCTTGATCGCCTCTGCGCCCATGCCCGCCTTGAAGCTGCCTTCGCCGAAGTTTTCGACCGCTTCGCGGTATTCCTTGTCGCTTAACAGCTGCTTATATTCGAGCGTCGTCTCGCCCGGGTCGGTGACGATAAAGGAGGCAAAGTACAGCACCTTTTCCAGCGACCGCGGCGAGATGTCGAGAAGGAGGCTCATCCGCGAGGGGATGCCCTTGAAATACCAGATGTGCGAGACCGGCGCAGCCAGTTCGATGTGCCCCATGCGCTCGCGGCGCACCTTGGCGCGCGTCACCTCGACGCCGCACTTTTCGCAGACGATTCCCTTGTGGCGGATCCGTTTATATCTCCCGCAGTGGCATTCCCAGTCCTTGGTCGGCCCGAAGATGCGTTCGCAGAACAGGCCGTCCCGCTCGGGCTTCAGGGTGCGGTAATTGATCGTCTCCGGCTTTTTGACTTCCCCGTGAGACCATTCTCTGATTTTTTCCGGCGATGCCAGACCGATCTGCATCGAATCGAAAGTGTTGAGTTCGAACAAAGTAAAAACCCTCTCCTTCCATGAAATTATAAAGTGAGTTGTCGTTTGCGCCGATTAGTCGTCCAGGTCGTCCCCGGAGAACACATCGTCCAGGTCGTCCGAAGAGAGGATGTCGTCCAAAAAGTCCATATCGCCCTCTTCCGTCGCCGGCATATCTTCGTCTTCGTTCAGGATATCGCCCAGTTCCTTGAAATCCAGGTCGTCGATGTCCAGATCGTCGTCTTGTTCTTCGTCCTCTTCGGAATCCGCCTCCGGTTCCTCCTCGGCCGGGCCGGGTGCGGGTAGCTCGTTGCCTTCGATATTGATGTCGAGATCGATATCGTCGTCGTCCGATTCCAGAAGCTGGATCTCCTGCGCGCCTTCGCCCAGGACCTTGACATCCAGGCACAGGCTCTGCAATTCCTTGATGAGCACCTTGAAGGACTCCGGCACGCCCGGTTCCGGGATGTTTTCGCCCTTCACGATCGCTTCATAGGTCTTGACACGGCCCACGATGTCGTCGGACTTGACGGTCAGGATCTCCTGCAGCGTGTTGGCTGCGCCGTACGCCTCGAGCGCCCAGACTTCCATTTCGCCGAAGCGCTGGCCGCCGAACTGCGCCTTGCCGCCGAGCGGCTGCTGCGT
>CAKTFI010000045.1 GCA_934555865.1 uncultured Christensenellaceae bacterium
GGCATGTCCAGGTTTTGCGCACCTCGTCACACAGGGACTTTGCGAACATGGTGCGCCCATAGCTTCCGATCAGGATCTTTTCCGCACGCGGCGGCACCTCCATCAGCATATGGCGGATCAAGTCCCGACTGCCCTGTCCCGCACCCCATCCGCTGATCTCTCCCTGCCGGATCTGCAGCAGCGGCTTGATATTGAGAAGCATGCTCACAGACAGGTTTTGCATGTTCACCAGGCCGCCGCGCTGCACGGCTTCAAAGCTCCCCGGCACAAAAATGGTGTGCACGCGGTCGCGCAGCGCCTCCAGCTCGCCCATGATCTCCGCCAACGGCTTCTCCTCCCGGACCCTCTGTACCGCCCGTTCCAGCAGCAGCTTCAGCTGCGCGCCGACAGCCAGCGAGTCGAGCACCGCGACCTTCCCCGCAAAGCGGCTTGCCGCCTCGCAGGCATTCGCATAGGTCCGGCTCAAGCGCGAGGAGATCGGCAGGCACAAAACAGAATTCCTGCCTTCGCAAAGCGCGCCGAATACCTGCCCAAAGCGCTCCGCCGAGACCGGCTCCGTCCTGCCCCGCTCTCCTGCGCGAAGGATCGGCAGGATCCCTCTGTTTTCGCCGGAAAAGGTCTCTTCATATTCGCTTCCCTGCAAATGATAATGCAGCGGAATGCAGATAACGCCCCATTCCTCCGCCTCCTGCCGCGTCAGGCACGCCGAAGTATCGCTCACCAGTACGATCATCGCCCGCCTGTCTTCCCGCCGTGTTGTTTGATTTGCCGGTTGTTCTCGGATGTTCCCATATCGCCTTTTCCGCCTTCCACCCAAAGGCTCTTATAAAAATCGCCCGCAAAAGCCGGGCTGTCTGTCCTTCTCATTCTCCCCATGGCCCGCCCAACTGATGCGGGTAAAGGATTTTCTTCTAAAAAGTTAACACTGTTAACCGGATTTCATTGTAGCAATCGACAAAAGAAAAGTCAACAAAATTCTGTTTTCGTATTTACACTTCTACCAAGAGAGAATCCCTTTAATTTTTCATTTCTCCTTACAGTTTTCTCTACCTCTTTTTATAATGTTACATATGAAAAAATATATGGCATCGGCTGTGCAGAACAACACCATACAGGAGATGCCACCTTTCAAGTCTAGTTAAAAGAGCGTGGATATTCTGCGAGAAAAATTGATTTTATCCGGCATTGAGAAGGTCTGGCTGCATAAGCTGCGGGATTTCTCTCTGCGCAAGGCGGCCGCCTGCTGCAGACTTTCCTGTGCCACGCTCTATGAGCACTTCCGGGATAAAAACACCTTCCTCCGCACGGCTGCACAATACATCTATACGCAATGGCGCACCATCCAGCAGAGGACGCTGGAAAGCCGCACACGACCACGCGGGAATCTGCATCGCCTACATCCAATTTCCAGTGGAAATCCCGCATTCCCGCTCCTTTATCTCGCTCAAGAACCCTGCCGCGAAACGCATCTGCGTGCAATCTCGGAGATCAGCCCCTGCTCTGCCGAGTTGATCCGGCAATACTGCGAGGAGGTGCACATGCCGGAGGATGTCCGCCGGCACAAGATCTTCGTCGTCCGCTCCTTGCTCTACGGCGCGGCGCTGATGTTCGACAACGGAGAGTTGCACTACACGCCGGAAAACCTGGAAAGTATGCGGCGCTTGGTCAATCATGAGATCGACCTGCCCAAACCGCGTTCACAAAAAAGCGCCCCACCGTTTTGGCAGAGCGCTCTTCAAACCATTCGTCATACAAGCGGCACCGCCCCAAAAGAGGCCGCGCCGGTTTTCATTTTGCAATACTATTCCGCTTGCGGCAGGGCCCGCCCGGCTTCCGCGCGCACCTCCCATTGCCGCAGCTTGAAGGCGATGTCGGAAAACACCTGCTCCTTTCCGTGTTCGTTTAGAATCTCATGCCGCATCTTGGGGTAGAAGGTCGCCGAGGCCTCCCGGTACCCCTTTTCCCGCAGGAAATCCACCGCTTTACCAAACTTTTTCAGATCGCCCATGCAAGGGTCCTCCGCACCAGAAATGAACCAGATGGGCAGGTGAGGATTCCGCATGCCCCATCCATCCTTGGCATAAGCCATCGCCATCAGGTCGAACAGCGCCTCAAAACCGTTCGCCGTAAACACAAATCCGCAAAGTGGGTCTGCCTGATAGGCCGATACGACCTGTTCGTCGGTGCAGATCCAATCCACCTCTGTCTTGGCGTGCTTGACGCGCGCGGCAAAGGGCCCGAACGCCATGGCCTGCAAAAGGCAGCTCCGATGATGGCTGCCCTTTCTTCTTTGCAGATGCCGCGCCAGGCCGCGCCCAAAGCGGCTCCCCGGGTTATAGCTCGGGCTGCCGCAGACGATGAGGCCATTCAGCTCCGCGTCAAATTCCCGGCAATAGGAGCGCGCCGCGAGCGACCCCATGCTGTGCCCCAGCAGGTAGAGCGGCAATTCCCGCGCGTATTCCCGCCGCAGCCAGGCCGTCACCTGATGCAGATCCTCCACCAGCGCCCGCGCCCCGTCCGCATAGAAATACCCCAGGTCCTCCGTGGCGCGCACACTCTTCCCGTGCCCGCGATGGTCGTGGATCGCGACGACAAATCCCTGCTCCGCTAGGAATTCCATCAGCGGTTCATAGCGCTCCTTGTGCTCTGCCATGCCGTGAGAAATCTGCAAAACGCCGCGCGGGCAGCCGGTCGGTTCCGCAACCTGCAGGGAAAGCGGCAGGCCGTCGGCCTTGGATTCCAGCGTCTCATACCGATATTGCATGTGTGTCCTCCTTGAAAAAGCGGTGCTTGGCACAAATTCTATTTACATAAAGTAATTTTGTCATAAAATATGCGCTTCTATAACCCCGATTTGCAAACATGGCGACTCTTGCGAATCGCCATGTCTTATTTCAGTTTTATTGTTTCTCAAACAGCGCCGCGTCATCCCACCAAACGGGGGTTCCCGCCGCGAGCGTCTTAGGAAGGTCTAATAGACGCTGATTCCTCGACCCGCGAAAGCGCAGCGAAATATCTTTCTGTTCCTCTATGAACGGCCCATCCACCAGCACATCGATGCAGGAAAGCAACGCGTCCGTGTCTTCTGAACGCACCTGCCCCGCCGGGTCCAACAAATCTGCTTCCAGCACATAGCCGGTGTAGCACCAGATCGTCTTTTCCGGATAGAGCTGCTTCACCGCCCGCACAAAGGGCAGCAGGTCATGCTGATTTTCCCGCTCAAACGGTTCTCCACCCAGAATCGAGAGGCCGCCGATGTACCCCGGCGCCAGCGCCTGCAGGATCTCCGCCTGCGTCTGCTCGGTAAACGGCGTCCCATAGGCAAAGCTCCAGGTCTCCGGGTTAAAGCAGTTTTTGCAGTGTCGGCGGCAGCCAGACACAAACAGAGAGACCCGTACGCCCACGCCGTTTGCGATATCCGTTTTTTTAATGGTTCCATAATGCATAGCTTCGCCTCACAGATGCAGCACGCGTTCCTTGATCTCCTGCGTCCGGCCCTGGTTCCAGAACTGCGTCCCGATATACCCGCAGGTACGCCGCGCCACATTGAGCTTGCTCTGATCGCGATTCTTGCAGCGCGGGCATTCCCAAATCAGCTTGCCGTCCTCCTCGATGATCTGAATCTCCCCGTCAAAGCCACATTCCTGGCAATAGTCGCTCTTGGTGTTGAGCTCGGCATAGATGATGTTGTCATAGATGAACTTCATAACCGAGAGCACCGCTTCCAGGTTGTTCTGCATATTGGGAACCTCGATATAGCTGATCGCCCCGCCCGGAGAGAGGTGCTGGAACTGCGCCTCAAAGCCCAGCTTGGAAAATGCGTCGATCGGCTCCGTCACATGCACATGATAGCTGTTCGTAATATAGTTTTTATCCGTCACGCCCTCGATGATGCCAAAACGCTTCTGCAGACACTTGGCAAACTTATAGGTCGTGCTCTCGAGCGGCGTGCCGTACAGGCTGAAATCGATGTTGTGCTCCTGCTTCCACTGATTGCAGGCCGCGTTCATCCGATCCATCACCTTGAGCGCAAACGGCGTCGCCGCCGGGTCCGTATGGCTCTTGCCCGTCATGTACTTCACGCATTCATAGAGCCCCGCGTACCCAAGCGAAATCGTCGAATATCCGCCGTACAGCAGCTTATCGATCGGTTCTCCCTTGGGCAGGCGCGCCAGCGCGCCATATTGCCACAAAATCGGCGCCGCATCCGAAAGCGTGCCTTTGAGGCGCTCGTGCCGGCACATCAGCGCCTTATGGCAAAGCGCCAGGCGCTCATCAAAAATCTCCCAGAATTTATCGTAATCGCCGCCCGAGGACAGCGCGACATCTACCAAGTTAATCGTGACCACGCCCGGGTTAAAGCGGCCGTAATACTTGGGCTTGCCCTGCTCATCGACATACGGCGTCAGGAAACTGCGGCAACCCATGCAGGTATAGCAATGTCCCTCTCCGTTCTTGTCAATCTTAAGCTCCAGCATCTTCTTTTCGGAGATGTAGTCCGGCACCATCCGGCGAGCCGTGCACTTGGCCGCCAGCGCCGTCAGATAATAATACGGCGCATCCTCTGTGATGTTGTCCTCCTCCAGCACATAGATGAGCTTGGGGAACGCCGGTGTGATCCACACGCCACTTTCGTTTTTCACGCCCTCATAGCGCTGCAGGAGCACCTCCTCGATAATCATGGCGAGATCCTTCTTTTCCTGCGCATTACGCGCCTCATTCAGGTACATGAATACCGTCACAAAGGGTGCCTGCCCGTTCGTGGTCATGAGGGTGACGACCTGATACTGGATTGTCTGCACACCGCGCTTAATTTCTGCGCGCAAGCGCTTTTCCACGATCGAGGAAACCACTTCCTCCTTGACCTCGCCTTCTAGCAGCTCTGCCTCTTCCAAGACTTCTCGGCGGATCCGTTCCCGCGACACCTGCACAAATGGTGCCAGGTGCGTCAGGCTGATGCTCTGCCCGCCGTACTGGTTGCTGGCTACCTGCGCAATAATCTGCGTCGCAATGTTGCAGGCCGTGGAAAAACTGTGCGGCTTTTCGATCATCGTGCCGCTAATGACCGTCCCGTTCTGCAGCATGTCGTCCAGGTTCACCAGATCGCAGTTGTGCATATGCTGTGCAAAGTAGTCCATGTCGTGAAAATGGATGAGCCCTGCTTCATGCGCCGCGACCACATCCTGCGGGAGCAGCAAACGGCGCGAAATGTCCTTGCTCACCTCACCAGCCATATAATCGCGCTGCACGCTGTTGACCGTCGGGTTCTTATTCGCGTTTTCCTGCTTGACCTCCTCGTTGTTGCACTCGATGAGGCTCAATATCTGGTTATCCGTCGTGTTGGACTTGCGGATGAGCGCGCGCGTATAGCGGTACTTGATGTAGCGCTTTGCCACCTCAAACGCGCCCTGTTCCATGATCTGATTTTCCACCAGATCCTGTATTTCTTCCACGGAAGGCGCGCGATGCAGTGCCAGACAGCTTCTCTCCACATTTTCCGCGATTGCGCAGATCTGCGCATCCGAAAGCTCCGCGCTCGTCTCGTCGGCACTGTTCGCCTTGCGCACTGCGGCAATGATCTTGGAAATGTCGAAAACTACTTCTGTCCCGTCTCGCTTGATTACCTTCATGGTCAAAACACTTCTTTCTTTTCTTGTCAGCTGTCCTTTTTATAAAACCATATCCCCGGCCGCATGTCAGTTGCCTTTGCAACACTTGCAAGTATCATGTTCCAAGTACCACAATATATAGATGCTCTAAATGCACACATACGCAACCTATGGCATTTTTTTGCAAACTAAAAGCCAGGATATGCGCCCGGCTCCTTTTCACGCTGTCGCTCGGCTTTTTCTTCATAGTATGTGTTTGCTCAATATAAGCTACACAATATCGCCACCACAATATTACCTTATGTGTTTCCCATTGTCAACATCTTAACTACGATGTAAGTATTTATTTCTATTCCCTAAGCCCCTTCTCCTCCGAGGTTTTCGGACTTATCATATCCCATCAAAAAAAATTTTGAAGGCGCTCGGGAGGGCGACCTCGTCACGGAGCGCGTCGGCGTCTGCCCAGAAAAATCCCTCTGCCTCTTCAGCGCAGGCGATGACTGCGCCCTGCATGTCCCATTCCACATGCGAAAAGATGTGCCTGCGGCGAAGGATCTGTTCCAACCGCACCGGCGCCGCCCCCAGCCGCTCGGCCAGCTCCAGCAATTGCTGCGGCGAAAAATCCCCCTCAAAATTGGGAAGCTCCCACAGCCCCGCGAGCAGCCCCTGGGGCGCGCGGCGGCGCAGGGCGACCTTGCCATGGCACCACAGCAGCAATACGCCTCTCTGTTCAATTCTGCGTGCCTTTTTGGGCATCCGTACGGGGAGCTCCCGCTCGACGCCCCAAGCATGCGCGAGGCACAGTTCGGCCAACGGGCATGCCGCACAGGCGGGCGCGGCGTTGGGCACGCACACGATCGCCCCCAGTTCGATCAAGCTCTGCTCAAAGCTGCCCCGATCCTGCGCCGGATACGCACCGCGCAGCCCCGCTTCCATATCGCGGCGCAGGGCGCTCGTCCCAATCGGCCGAAAATCCCCCATCACGCGCGATAGTACGCGCAGCACATTGCCGTCGATGGCTGGTTCCGGTTCGTCAAAGCAGATTGCCGCAATTGCCCCCGCCGTATACGGCCCGATCCCGGGCAGTGCGCGAATTTTTTCCACCTCCCGCGGGAATTCCCCGCCATATTCCCGGACGATCTGCTGCGCCGTCTTTTGCAGGTTGCGGGCGCGGCTATAGTACCCCAGCCCTTCCCATAGCTTCATGACCATAGCCTCCTTGGCCTGCGCCAGGTGGGTGATCGTCGGGAGCTTTTCCAAAAAGCGTTCATAATACGGAATGGCTGCGCCGGCGCGCGTCTGCTGTAGCATGATCTCGGACAGCCAGATGCGATAGGGATCCCGATCCTGCCGCCAGGGGAGCGGCCGGACGTTTTGATGAAACCAAGCGACCAGGCGCTCTGCCAATGCGGCATAGATGCCGTTGCGCGCCACCTGTACCTGCGCATAGCGCGCAGCAACCTGGGCGAGCTCCGCGTCCGTGACCCCTTCCTCCGCAATCTGCTGCCGCTGCGCCTCGCTCCATGCCGGGATAAGGAACAGAAAGCACCCCTGTAGGAGACCAACACTCTCCCGCACTGCGCAGAGCGGGTAGCAGCCCGCAAAGCCCCCTGCCTTTGCCGCCTCCATCATTTCTCGCAGCAGGGCATCCGGCCCTGCTCCGGCCGCTTCCTCCCGGATGGTGACTGCCCGTTTCAAAGCTCCCGTCCGCGCCTCGTCCATTATCAGGATCCATTCCTGCCGCAGACCAGCCTCTGCGCGCTTCCCCTCGTTTTGCATAGTCCTCCTTTTGCCCCAAAGGCTGCTGCCTTCCCGCTTCTTTGTCCCGCCAATCCTTGCCCTTCGGCCGGGTGAATCGCATTTCCCGCGTGCTTGGCAAACTTTCTCGCCAAAAAATCCATAAAAAAAGTCTCATCTGCAATCCAGACGAGACTTTTAAGATGGTAGCGGCGATCTGATTCGAACAGATGACCGACCGGGTATGAACCGATTGCTCTAGCCAACTGAGCTACGCCGCCATCAACTGACAAAATTTATTTTATCGCACTCTTTCCAAAAAGTCAATAAAAAAATTTCAACTTTTCACATATTTTGCCCGGCGGCGGCGATCCGGCCAGACATGCAGCTTTTTATCCACAATCTTCCGCCCGTATAGCCGCACATAAAGGCGGCACAACTCCTTCCCGGACATCATTGCCTGCTCATCGTCCACCCGCACCAGCATGCGGTAATGCACGCCCCAAAAGACCGCATGCAGCCCCGTGCCCGAAAAGCCGTTCCGCCGGTAAAACGCGATGCGCCGCGCGCAGACCTCCCGCTCGGCAGGCGTCCTCGCCGCCTCCGGCGCGTCGACCTCCGCCAAGATGCGCTGGCCGGGCAGCGCTTCGCCCAACGCCCGCAAAAACGCGCTCCCACATCCGCCGCTGCGGAACGCTGGAAAGACGGCAAGATAGTCCAACAGCAGCCCGCCCGCCGGGTCGCGCATAAAAAACGCATAGGCGACCCAAGTATCCGCCTCCCACCCGCCAAGACAGAGGTAGGCGCCCCGCCGCAGGGCGCCCTCGATCTTCCAACACGGCTTGCGCTCCCCCGGGGGAACGTCCTGCTGAAG
>CAKTFI010000046.1 GCA_934555865.1 uncultured Christensenellaceae bacterium
GGCCTTGGCCGCCAGCGCCATATCGTGTGTGACCACGACGACGCAATACCCCTCCGCGTGCGCCAACTGCTGGAGGATGCCAAAGATGTTCTCGCTGTTCGCCGTGTCGAGGTTCCCCGTCGGCTCGTCAGCGAGCAGGATCTTCGTGTCCATGCCCAGTGCGCGGGCGATCGCCACGCGCTGCTGCTCCCCGCCCGAGAGCATGGTGGGGTAGCGGTCGAGCGCCGTGTCCGGCAGTCCCACGCGCGCCGTCAGCGCCTGCGCCCGGGCGTGCGCCTCCCGCGGCTTCATGCCTCGCAGTTCCATCGGGTACATGACATTTTCCGCCACCGTGAGCAGCGGGAACAGCCGAAAGCTCTGATAGATCACGACCACCTGCTCCCGCCGGTATTGCTCCAGCGACATCTGGGCAGTGCTCCGCCCGCCGCACAGCACTTCGCCCGCCGTGGGCAGATCCAGCCCCGCCATCAGAGAGAGCAGCGTGCTCTTCCCGCTGCCCGACCGCCCGACCACCGCGTGTAGCAGCCCCGCCTCAAAGCCGTGCGTGATGCCCCGCAGTGCCTCCACCTGTTGGTATTGTGTCTGATAAGTATACTTCACATCGCGAAGTTCCAGGATATACATACCGTTTTCTCCTCTCCTTCCTACAGGGTTCGTTTACCCCTCACCGCACCTGCTTCTTCAACGCGATACACAAAACCGGGAACAGGCACAGCGCGCTGATGGCCAGCAGGCTGTACTGCATGCCGTGCGCATCGGCAAGCGCCCCCGTCAGCACCGGCCCCAGCGTCATGCCGATCCCATAGACGGACTGGAAGAAGGCCGCCCCCGTCGAGCGAAGCGGCGGCGCGACATCCATGACTGCCAATGAATTCAGCAGCGACTGCAAAAGCCCCTTGGCAAAGCCGTTCACCAGGAGCAGCAGCAAGACCCCCCAGATCATCGACACATAGCCCATCGCCGCCAATGTGACGGCGACAATCACAAAGGCGAGCAACATGCTCCGGCGGCTCCCCCACCTTTCGCGGAAGAAGGAGCCGGACAACGCCGAGGAAAAGATTGCCGGAAGGCTGGAAAGCGTCGTGCCGACGCCGAGCAGAAAGTTATTCGCACCGAGAGCCTTTAACAGGTTGGAGGCAAAGCCGGAACCGCCCGCATACAGTGCGATCTGCAAAAACGCCGCCATTAGGGAATAGAACCAGAGGTCGCGATTTTTCAAAAGCTGCCAGAAATCCTGCGCCGAAAGCCGCTGCGTCCGCGTGGATCGCGGCTGCTCGACGCGGGTCATGAGCAGCATGCCCAGCGCCGCCGCGCCGACCGCCACCAGGAAGGTCGCGCGCTCTCCCCAGAGCTGTGCGGTCACGCCGCCGAGAAAGGTCGCCGGGACCTGCCCCACAAACATGGCAGAGCTCGCGACCCCGAGCGCCCGCGGCTGCTCCTCCTCGGAAAACAGGCTGCCAAAGCAGATCATATACACCGCCCAGGTCGAGGCGCAAAGCCCGGAAAGCGCGCGGCACAGCACCAAAAGCGCCGGGTCGCGGAAGAAATAGAAGCTCGCGCCCGCGGCCATCGCCGCCCCCAGCCCACCCAGCATAAACGCCTTGCGCCGGCCCGTGAGGTCTGCCGCGATGCCGATCGGCAGGCGGAACAGCATCTGCACAAAGCCATAGGCGCTCAGGATCGTCCCGATGAGCGTATAGGACGCGCCAAGCCCCTCCGCATAGGTGCTGAGTGTCGGCACATAGACATAGATGGAAAACCACAAAAGCGTGATCGCCAGGTATAAAACCGATTTTTGTCTGTTTTGCAAGGTATTCTCCCCTCTGTTTCGCACAATTTCGTCAAACATGAGTATACCATACGCGGCGCGCCTTGGGGGAAAACGCATAAAAAAATACAAGCATGAAAAATCACTTTTTCTGCTTGTATTCGTTCGCTGATTTGTATGTACAGAACATCGGTCGCCCGATCACTTCTTTTCAACAACAGCCTTGCCAGCATAGTATCCGCAATTCTTGCATACTCTATGCGCCAGCATGGATTCGTGGCACTGGGGGCATTCTACCAGATTCGGAGAAGAAAGCTTCCAGTGAGCTCTTCTGCTGCGGCCCTTCGCTTTGGATGTAACTCTAGATGGTACTGCCATGATAACACCTCCCTCGTTGTAATTAAAACAAGCCTTTCAGCTTCTCAAAGGGGTTGAGCCCATTTGAGGAAACATCGCAGTCACATTGCTCGAAATTCCGGTTGACCCCGCACTTGGGGCAAAGCCCCTTACAATCGGCGGAGCACAGGTATTGCGACGGCAACGCCAGCGATATTTCATCGAGTATGAACCTGTCTAAAAACAACTGTTTCCCAGCCATTTCATACACATCGTTTTCTATATCTTCCTGCCGGGCGAACTTTCCCTCTACTGAAAGGAGCAGCGGGTATTCCACCGGCGCAAGACATCTGGAACATGGGGCATCCACCGTTGCGGCGATTTTCCCGGTTATGTACACGCTGCCCTTTTCCGACCAGTATTCCCCGGAAAAGGAAATATCCCCCAAAAAGGCGACACCGAGCGGCGATTCCCAATCCACAGGCGATTCCTGTAGGGAAAACGCATATCTTTCTCCCGGATGATCCAGTGCAGCGGTAACATCTATTTTCATCAATCTGACCTCATTTCCTAGCCATATTGATTATATGGGCTAGGAAATGTATTGTCAACCAATTTTTCTTTCTCAGAGCGCCAGCGCCTTGGTCTCGCGCGCGATCATGAGTTCCTCATTCGTCGGGATGACGAGGATTTTCACCTGGCTGCCTTCGGCCGTCAGATCCGCTTCCCCGCGGGAGTTGTTCGCCTGTTCGTCCATCTTGACGCCCAGGAATTCCAGACCCTCGAGACAGGCCTTGCGGACGATGTGGTCGTTTTCGCCAATGCCGCCGGCAAACGCAATGACATCCACGCCGCCCATCGCCGCCACAAACGCGCCGATGTACTTCTTGATGCGGTAGGTGAACATGTTGAGCGCGAGCTGTGCCTTTTCATTGCCCGCCTCTGCCGCATCTTCCAGGTCGCGGAAGTCGCTGCTCACACCGGAAATGCCAAGCACGCCGCACTTCTTATTGAGATAGGTGACTGTCTCTTCCGCCGTCATGTTGTACTTCTTCATGAGATAGGGGATCGCCGCCGGGTCAATGTCGCCCGAGCGCGTGCCCATGATAAGGCCTTCGAGCGGCGTGAGACCCATCGTTGTGTCGATGCACTTGCCGTCCTTAACCGCTGCCAGGCTAGAACCATTGCCGAGGTGGCAGGTCACGATGCGCAGGTCCTTGCGGCCGAGCTTTCTTTCGATCTGCATCGCGATATAGCGGTGCGAGGTGCCATGGAAGCCGTATTTGCGGATCTTGTGATCCTTATATGCTTCGTAGGGGATGCCGTAGAGGTAGGCGTAATCCGGCATTGTCTGATGGAACGCCGTGTCGAATACCGCGACATTGGGCTTGCCCGGCATGAGCTCCATGCAAGTCTCGATGCCCTTGATGTTGGCCGGGTTGTGCAGCGGCCCGAGCTCGATATATTCGCGGATGCCGTCCAACACTTCCTCATTCACAAGCGAGGGCTGTGTGAACTTTTCCCCGCCGTGGAGCACGCGGTGACCAATCGCCTGAATCTCGTCCATGGACTTGACCGCGCCGTGTTCCGCGTCCGTGAGCGCCTTGATGACTTCCAGCATCGCCGCGCCGTGATCGGGCATATCCTTTTTGAGGACAAACTTTTCCTTGCCCGTCGTCGTGTGCGTCAGCGCAGAACCTTCGATGCCGATCCGTTCGACCAGACCTTTCGCCTGCACGGCTTCGGTGTCCATATCGATCAACTGATATTTGATCGAAGAGCTGCCGGCGTTAATGACCAAGATATATGTCATACTACCTTCCTCCCATAAATCAGCCCCCGCTGTTTCCAGGGGGAGCAAAATTTGCTATAATCAAGTTACCCAATAATTATACATGAAATTACGCGTTTTGAAAAGGAATTTTTATGAAAATCTATGCGATCATCGCAGAATACAATCCCTTTCACAGCGGCCATGCTTATCACCTGACCCAGACCCGCCGAGATCCGGAGGACAAAGTGATCGTCCTATTGAGCGGCAACTTTGTGCAGCGCGGCGAAGCGGCGCTGCTCGACAAGTGGGCGCGCACCCGGATGGCGCTTCGCGGAGGGGCTGATCTGGTGCTGGAGCTGCCCACCTATTTTGCCCTTTCCAATGCACAGGGCTTTGCCCAGGGAGCTGTCCGCATTTTGGACGCGCTACAATGCGTCGATGCGTTGAGCTTCGGCGCGGAAACGGCGGATCTTGCCGCGCTTCAACGATTGGCGGGCTTTCTCGACGCGCCGGGCGACGCCTTTCGGGCCAGCCTGCAAGGGCATCTCCGGGCCGGAGCGAGCTTTCCGCGCGCGCAGAGCCTGGCCGTCGCGCAAAGTCTCGGCGAGGAAGCCGCCCGGCAGCTTTCCGCCCCCAACAACATTCTGGCGATCGAATACCTCCGCGCGATCGCAGCGCAGCACAGCCGCATCCGCCCCCTGGCCATCCGCCGGGAGGGCGACTATCAAAATGCGGCGCTCTCGCCGCGCTTTTCCTCGGCGCTCGCCCTCCGCACCAGCTTCTATGCCCAGGAGGACGCCTGGCAGCGCTATGTCGCATCCGAGGATCTGCCCTTCTTTGCTGCGGCAATGCCGGAGGACGCGCTGTTCCCAGCGCTGCTCTATCAGCTGCGGCGCATGCCCCCGGGCGAGATCGCCCAACTAGCCGACCTCTCCGAGGGGCTGGAGCATTGCATTGCCGCCGCTGCGCGGCAGGCCAAAAGCCAAGCGGAATTGTGGGTGCTGTGCAAGAGCAAGCGTTATCCCCTCGCCCGCCTCAAGCGCATCCTGCTCTATGCCCTTTTGGGGCTCACACGGCAAAAGGCGCAGGAACTGGAGGCCGCGCCGCTCTATGCCCGCGTGCTGGGCGTAAAAAAAGAGAGCCGGCCCCTGCTCTCTCTCCTTGCGCGGCACAGCCGCATTCCCGTCTATCCCCCGGTGCCGCGCGAGCCGGAAAATCCCCTGCTCGCGCTCGACTTCTGGGCCAGCGACCTGTACGCCGCCGCCATGAGCCCGCCGCGCCCCGCCGGTCGCGACTATACCGAACCGCTGATTGTACTTTAGGCCTCCAACAGCGCACGGATCTCCTCGATCTTGGCATCCGCCGCCGCCCGCCCCTGCGCGATGCAGAACGCACATTCCTTGGCGGAAAACGGATTGGTCGCAAACACATCCGGTGTGAGCAGGACATCCGCCTGCTTTTCCTGCCGGGAGGACACATGCCACGCTGCGATGGACAGCGCGTTTTGCAATACGCCGATCGAGTTCTTGGGCAGCGGCAGCGTCTGTCCCCGCCAGGAGACATCGACCGCCACCGTCACATCCGCCCCCAGTTCCTTTGCGGCTGCAATGGGCATGCGCGCCAGCGTCCCGCCGTCGATATAGCAGGCGTCGCCGATCGTATACGGCGCAAAGATCCCGGGCATGGAGATGCTCGCACGGATCGCCTCGTACAGGCCGCCACGCTTAAAGACCTCCACCTGCCCAGTCTGCACATTGATCGCCGCGCAGGCAAAGGGGATGGGCAGTTGCTCGATGCTCTTGTTGCCGGTCAGCACCCGCATGAGCGCCTCCACCTTGCGCCCGCGCACGATCCCGCCATCCTTGAGCGAAAAATCCAAAAATCTAGACACCGCGACATTCTGCGAAAAATCCGCGATATAATTGATGTCCGTTCCAGTCGCATACACGCCGCCCAAGAGCGCGCCCATGCTCGTGCCAGTCAGCACATCGATGGACAGACCGTGCTCCAAAAAGGACTGGATCACGCCGATATGCGCAAACCCTCGCGCCGCCCCGGCCCCAAGGACCAGCCCCAATTTTTTTCTTTGTTGTTTCATACTTTCCCGTTCCTTTCCATAAGTATACAAAAAAGTCCCTTCGGAGGCCCCATGCGAAGAAAAGCGCAAGCCGCGTTCGTCGGCCTATTTTGCCTGCTCATATTCTGTAATGCCCAAGCCGCCGCAGACAGTGCGCGCCGGGCGCTGTCCCTCTTTGCCGGCACCGTCGTGCCCTCTCTCTTTCCGTTTGCCGTCGCGGCCAGCTTACTTTTTGAACTGCACACGCTGGACCCGCTCGCCCGCCGCCTACATCGTCTTACACAGCACTACTTCGGCTTTGGCGGACATTTTGCCTATCTGTTTGGATGCTCCGCGCTGTCCGGCTATCCGATCGGCGCCAAGCTCACGGCCGACTTGTTTTCGCAGGGCTGCCTTTCGCGCGAGGAAGCCGAGGCACTGCTCGGCTGTGTCAGCACTTCCGGCCCGATGTTCCTCTATGCCGGCGTCTGCCTCAATATGCTGCATGCGCCGCGGCTCGCCGTCTACCTCCTGCTACCGCACTATCTGGCAGCGCTGACATGTTGCCTGCTGTCCGGCCGCCGGTTTGCCCGCAAACACAGCTCTTCCCCACTCCTCCTGCCTTCCGCCAAATCCTTGCCCTGGAGTGAGGCGCTGAGCCGCGCCGTCACCTCCTGCACGAAAAGCATGCTTTCCGTCTGCGCACTCATGGTGATCTATGGCGTAGGCATCGATCTGCTCGGCACCCTACTCCTCCGATTCTTTCCGCAATGGGCCCTGCCGGGGAAACTGGCACTTGGCTTGTGTGAACTCACGACAGGCTGCGCCAATTCCACGCTGCTGCCCGGCCAGGCGCGCCTTGTCTACCTGAGCTTCCTCTGCGCCTTCGGCGGACTATGCATCCACGCTCAAACCGCCTCGCTGGCCGCGGCCGCCTCCCTCCGCCTGCGGCATTTTTGGATACACAAAGGCATCCAGGGGCTGCTTTCTGCCGCAATGACCGCCGCATTGCTCGAACTCCGCCCGCCGGACGCCTCCTGTTTTGCCGCACTTTCCCCTGCCGTGCCCTCGCCCACCTGTCCGGCATGGCTTACCGCAACAGCTTTCCTGCTCTGCCTCTGGCCGTTTGCGGCTCAAATGCAGAAAACGCAGCACGCAGGGCTTACGCCTCGCTCTTCTCCTTCGCCGTAATGACCGGTTCGGACTTCTTATACAGCCGGCTCCTGTTCAGCTGGATCAACTCGATACTTTCCTTATAATATTTTTCCAGATCGTCGAACACTTCCTCGGCGTACTGATTGGCGCGTTTGCGGATGGCCTGTGCATTCTGTCGGCTGGTCTCCAGGAGGCTGTTAGCCTTGGCATAGGCCAGCTTATAGACCTCCTCCTTCTTCACCATCGCCTCGGCATCACGCCGCGCCTTTTTGAGGATTTCCGCCGCCTGCGTTTCCGCAGCGTTGATAATCTGGTCGCGCTCCGCCATGATCTTGACTGACGCATCCAACTCCTCGTGCAGCGCATTTTTAATATCCCCGATGATCTCCATCACGATTTTCTCGTCGATGACCTTGTTCGTTTTGGAGAGCTTCGCATAGCGGCTCGCTTCAATCTCCTCTTCCAGCTCGCCTACATATTCAAAAATATCCGACTTTGCCATTCTGCATTCCTCCGGCTTTCTTATACTTTCGTTGTCTTTGCGTACTTCGCAAGAATATACGGGTATGCCCCCGCCGGGACATAGTCCCGCACATCGCGCCCAAAGCGCAGCAATTCGCGCACGCCGCTGGAGCTTATATGCGCCTCCGCCCCCTGCGCCTGCAAAAAGAGCGTTTCCACCCCCGCCAGGTCGCGGTTATAGGCCGCGATGTCGCGCTCGTAGAGATAGTCCGCCGAGCTGCGCAGCCCGCGGAGTATCGCGTCCGCCCCCACCTTCCGGCAGTAATCCACCGTCAGGCCGGAAAACGCGTCGACCTGTACATTGGCAAACGGCGCACACGCCGCCCGCAGCATCGCAAGGCGTTCCTCCCGCGAAATGAGTTACTTTTTCTGC
>CAKTFI010000047.1 GCA_934555865.1 uncultured Christensenellaceae bacterium
CGCCATAGCTGTCCAGCGTGTCCGTGCGGCGCCCGAAATGCAGCTCTGCCACATAGACCTTGTCGTGCCCCATCAGGTAGTCCGACAGCCGCGCCGCGCGCCCGAGCAGCACCACCAGCACGCCCGCCGCCCCGGGGTCCAGCGTCCCCGCATGGCCGACGCGCTTTTCGTTCAGCGTCTTTTTCAAAAACACCGTCACGCCGTTCGAGGACATCGCCGGCGGCTTCAGCACATTGATGACCCCGTTCATAAGTACCTTGCCGCCGCCGCGAGGAGGCGCGGGATCGCCTGTTCGAGCGGCGCCTGGAGCTTACCACCCGACGCATGGATGTGCCCGCCGCCCTCAAATTCCGCGGCCAGCGCCGCCACATTGGCATAATTTTTGCTGCGGAAGCTCAACTTGAATTGATCCTCCTCGCTCTGCCGCAAAAAGATGGCGATCTCCACCCCGCGGATCTCTCGCGCGTAGTTGATGAGCTCCTCCGTGTCCTCGATGAGCGCGCCGCACGCGCGGAAGTCCTCCTGCAAGATATAGGTCAGGGCGATCTTGCCCTCCTCCGCAAGCACCAGATGCTCCAGCGAGCGGCCGATGAGCCGCGTCGCCCCGAGCGACCGCGCCTGATAGATGTTTTCCGCGATCAAGGGGATGTCCGCCCCCGCCTCGCGCAGCGCCGCCGCGGCGTATAGAATCGCGGCGTCCGTATTGGAATAGGAAAAATTCCCTGTGTCCGTGCAGATGGCCATATACAAAAGATTGGCTATCGGCTGTGTGAGCGGGATGCGCATCTGCGTGAGCAGCCGGTAGATGAGCAGCCCCGCCGCCCCCACCGGGTCGATGTAGTTCTCCTGTCCAAACGCGGGGTTTGTCCCGTGGTGGTCGATCACGACCGTCCTTTTCGCCGCCTCAAACAGCGGCCGCGCCTTGCCGAGGCGGCCCTTGTCCGAGACATCCACCGCAATCGCGCAGGCATAGTCCCGCTTCGGGCAGTCCGCGACGGAATACACCGGCGCATAGTCCCGCACAAACGCCATCTTGTCCGGCACTTTCCCATCAATAACAAATATGGCGCTCTTGCCGAGCCCCTGTAGGGCCAGCAAAAGCGCCATACCGCTGCCTATCGTGTCCCCATCCGGGCTGATATGGCCGATGATGAGAAAATCCTGTTCATTCCTGATGATCTTCTCGATGTTTTGCATTCTCTTTATCCTTGGCAGTCACCTCGTCGATGAGCTTGGAGATCTCGATGCTGTAGGCGATCGAGGTATCGTGCACAAACTCCAGGTTGGGGATCCTGCGCAGTCTGATTTTTTCGTTCAATTTTGCCCGCAGGAAGGGCTCCGCGCTGCGAAGCGCCTCCATGGTGGACTCCACCCGGGCCGGCGTGTCGTAGATGCTGATATAGACCTTTGCATATTTGAGGTCCGGCGTCACCGCGACGCGGGTCACGCCGGCCATCTTGCTGAAGCGCGGATCCTTCATCTCGGTCAGGAAGATCTCTCCCAGGAGCCTTTGCAGCTCCCCGTCGATCTTGGCTGTCCTTCTCTGACTCATGCTAATCCTCTCCTCGTATGCTTATTTCTGCACTTCCACCATCTGGAATGCCTCGATGACATCCTCTTCCTTGATGTCGTTATAGTTTTCCAAGGTGACGCCGCATTCATACCCGGCGGCGACTTCCTTGGCGTCGTCCTTAAACCGCTTGAGCGAGGAAAGCTTGCCCTCGTAGACGACCACGCCGTTGCGCACCAGGCGGACCTCCGCGTTGCGGACGATCTTGCCGTCGGTCACATAGCTGCCGGCCACGGTGCCCACCGAGGAGACCTTGAAGGTCTGCCGCACGGTCGCGTGCCCCAGCACCTCTTCCTTGAATTCCGGCGCCAACAGGCCCTTCATGGCCTTTTCGACATCCTCGATCGCGTTGTAGATGATGCGGTACAGGCGGACATCCACCTTTTCGCGCTCTGCCGCCGCCATGACGGCCGCATCCGGCCGGACATTGAATCCGATGACGATGGCGTTGCTCGTCGAGGCCAGCAAAATGTCGGACTCGCTGATCGCGCCCGCCGCGCCGTGGATGACGCGCACGCGCACTTCGTCGTTCGAGAGCTTTTCCAGCGACTGCTTGAGCGCTTCGACCGAGCCCTGCACATCGGCCTTGACGATGATGTTGAGGTCCTTCATCTGGCCTTCCGCAATCTTGGAGAACAGGTCGTCGAGCGAGACGCGCGACATGCTCTTGAGCTTCTCGGCCTTCAGGCGATCCTTGCGTTCCTCCACGACCTGCTTGGAAAGCTTATCCTGCTCGACGGCATAGATGATGTCGCCCGCTGCCGGGACATCGGAAAAGCCGATGACCTCCACCGGTATGGACGGACCGGCCTGCTTCACGGCCTTGCCGTTGTCGTCGTACATCGCGCGGACGCGGCCATAGGTCATGCCGGCCACGATGGTATCCTGCACATGTAGCGTGCCGTTCTGCACCAGCACGGTCGCGACCGGGCCTCTGCCACGGTCCAGCCGGGCTTCGATGATGATGCCCTTGGCCATGCGGTTGGGGTTTGCGTGCAGCTCCGCGACATCCGCCACGAGCAGGATCATCTCCAGCAGCGTGTCGATGCCTTCCCCGGTGATCGCCGAGACGGGCACCATGATCGTATCGCCGCCCCATTCCTCCGAAACCAGGCCGTATTCCGTCAATTCCTGCTTGACGCGGTCGGGGTTTGCCGCCGGCTTGTCGATCTTGTTGATCGCCACAATGACCGGTACGCCCGCAGACTTCGCGTGGTTGATGGCCTCGATGGTCTGCGGCATGACGCCGTCATCCGCCGCCACGACCAGCACGGCGATATCCGTCGCTTGCGCGCCTCTCGCACGCATGGCCGTAAATGCCGCGTGACCGGGCGTGTCGAGGAAGGTGATCGGCTTGCCGTTCGCTTCGACCGTATATGCGCCGATGTGCTGCGTGATGCCGCCGGCCTCGCCCTGCTGTACCTTGGTCTGCCGGATCGCGTCCAACAGAGAGGTCTTGCCGTGGTCGACATGGCCCATGACCGTCACGACCGGCGGACGCGGCTGGAGGTTTTCCTCCTCATCCGCCGACTCTTCAAAGCCCGCAATGAGCGTTTCCTCGGCGGTCTGTTCCTTCTTCTGCTCCAGCGTGATGCCATAGTCGTCGGCGATCAGCGCAGCCGTATCATAGTCGATCTCGGAGTTGATCGTGCAGACATTGCCCAGCATGAACAGCTTCTTGATGATCTCCGCCGCGGGCTTGCCGATCTTTTCGGCCAGCACCTTGATGGAGACCATATCGCCCGTGATGACCGCATTCTCGATCTTGATCGGCTCGATCGCCGGGGAAGACCCGCGCGCGTCCTTGCGCTTTGCCTTGCGGGAGCCGCGCACGAATTCGTCATCCCCACTCAGGATTACCTTTTCCTTCATCGCGTTGCGGCGGCGCTTTGCGGCCAATTCCTCTTCCGAGGCGCGGCGCTTTTGATCGTGTCCGCCAACACCATGGCGATCGCGCGCTTGCGGCGCGATAAAGACCGAATTCTTCTTGGCTGGCGCACGGCGCGCCTGCGAGGAAGCGGCGGGCGCCTCGTCCTTATCGAACTTGCCAAAGCCCGCGTCCTTGTTATACGGCTGCGAGCCCGCGGCGCCGCGCTTTTGGAACCCAGGTGCGCCGGAGGTATTTCGGCGGTCGCCCGGGCGGCGATCCTGCGCCGGGCGCGCGGCACGACTGCTCGCCGCTGCGCGTTCGCGGTCCTGACGCTGCTTTTCCTCGCGCTTTTTCTGTTCGGCTTCCTCGTCCTTTGCGCTGCGGACGACACGGATCTTCGGGCGGAATGCGCTCAAATCCGGCATATATACGCTGAAATCCGATTTTGTTTCCGCCTTCTTGGGCGTCTCTGCCTGCGGCTGTTCCTTGGCAGGCGTCACTTTCTTTTCCGTCGTTTGCTTTGCAGCTGTCTTCATGCTTTCTTTCTCTTCTCCGGCCTGTTTTGCAGGCTTGCTTTCCCCATCTTGTTTGGTTTGCGGCTTTTCTTCCACCGGCGCCTGCGGCGCAGCGGGCGTCTTTTCCGGCGCAGCGGACGCAGGCGCGGATGCCGCCGGTGCTTCCGGCTGCGGCGCGGGCGCGGGCGCGCTTTGCTCGCGCGCCGCCGCTGTGGACGCTTCCACAGGCGCGGCGGGCGTCTCCGCCTCCGCCGCCTGCTCGCGCAGCTTCTTCTCCTCCAGACGGCGCATCACATCCGCTTCCAGCTGCTGCGCTTCCCGGAGGCGCTGACGCGCTTTCTGCTCCTTCTGCGCGGCCCCCTCGACGGCTCCCTTCAGGTGCGTCCGCATCGTTTTATTAAATTCCAAAATATTAAACTTGCTCAATCTTCCACCTCCATCCGATTGCATTCCGCTTCCCAAAGCTGCCGCATCCTCTGCGCAAACAGCTTTTCCGTCACACCGATGACCTTCGCCGCCGGTTTACCCGCCCGCCGGCCGGCTTCCCCGGCCGGTTCGGCGA
The DNA here is from genome assembly GCA_934555865.1 of uncultured Christensenellaceae bacterium. GTDB lineage: Bacteria > Bacillota > Clostridia > Christensenellales > Christensenellaceae > QANA01. The sequence continues at coordinate 4,518 of CAKTFI010000047.1, forward strand.
CCACGCAGGGAATCCGCTGCCTGCGGCAGGTCTCCTCCCACTGCGCGCGGCTCGCCTCCGACACCTCTGCATCCAGCACGAGCAGGCGCACCGCATGCTTGCGGACAGCCATCTCCACCGCCGTCGTGCCGATCACGCAGGCGCGTGCCCGCGCGGCAAACCCCAGCATAGTATAGAACTCATTTGTCAATTTCACGGCGCAGAATCACCCGCTTTGCTTCCTGAAACATTTCCTCGGTGAAATCGCATTCCAGCGCCCGGTTCAATGCCTTGATCTTATAGGCGCGCTCCAAACAGGCGACATCCGGGCAGAGGTACGCGCCCCGCCCCTGCGCCTTGCCGGTCGTGTCGACCGAGACCACGCCTTCCTTATTTTTGACGATCCGAATCAGTTCGCGCTTGGGCCGGCCCTGCCGGCAGGCCACGCACATACGGACCGGTATCTTCTTTGGCTTCAATCCGCTCACTCCTGCTCCTCCGCCGCAGCCGCATATTCGTCAAACACCGGGTCGACGACCTGCGAGCGGCACTTGATGTCGATCTTATAGCCCGTCAGCTTAGCCGCCAGGCGGGCGTTCTGCCCCTCCTTGCCGATCGCCAGCGAAAGCTGGTTGTCGGCGACGATCGCCTCGGCCATCTTATTTTCCTCGTCCACGCGCGTCATCAGCACCTGCGCCGGGCGCAGGGCGTTGGCGATGAATTCCGCCGGTTCGTCGCTCCACGGGATCACATCGATGCGCTCTCCGTGCAGTTCCTCCACCACGCGGTTGATGCGGCTGCCGCGCGAGCCCACGCAGGCGCCCACGGCGTCGATGTTCTTATCCTCCGCATAGACGGCGATCTTGCTGCGCTTGCCGGCCTCGCGGGCAATGCTCTTAATGACGACGCTGTTCTGGCTGATCTCCGGCACTTCCAATTCAAACAGCCGCTTGATGAGGCCCGGATGCGACCGGGACACGATAATCTGCGACCCCTTGACCGTGTTCTTGACCTCCAGAACATACACCTTAATGCGCATGTTCGTTTCATAATGCTCACCCGGGATGACCTCCTTAGCCGGAAGGATCCCTTCCGCGTTGCCGAGGTCGAGGTAGTAGCTGCCGCGCTCCTGCCGCAGCACCACGCCGGTCATGAGTTCGTTTTCCTTTTCGATGAAGCGGTCATAGATCACGCCGCGCTCCGCCTCGCGAATGCGCTGCACGACCACCTGCTTTGCCAGCTGTGCGGCAATGCGGCCAAAGGAGCTCGGCGTGACCTCCTCTTCGATAATGTCACCCAGCTCATAGGCCATGTTGATCTTGCGCGCGTCCTCTAGGCTGATCTCAAAGGTGTCGTCAAACACATCATCGACGACCGTCTTTTCCGCAAAGACCTTGAGCACGCCCGTCGTCTCGTCGATGTCGACGCGCGCGTTCTGCGACATGCCGAAATCGCGCTTATAGGCGGCGACCAGCGCCGTCTTGATGGCGTCCAGCAAGACTTCCTTGCTGATGCCCTTTTCTTCTTCCAATTCGTTTAATGCATTTATAAATTCAGCGTTCATGCCCTGCCTCCTTAAAAATCGATATGCGGCCGGATCTGCGCGATCTTGGCCAGCTCCAACTCCCATGCCTCGCCCTTTTCGGTCTCAAGAGAGATGGTCTTTTCGTCATACCCCCGCAGCGTCACCGTCCATTCCTTTTTGCCGGCGCGCTTTTCATAGAGCTTGACATCCACTTTTTCATTTAGATGCCGCGCAAAATCCTCCGGCCGCTTGAGCGGACGGTCGATCCCCGGCGAAGAGACGCAGAGGATGTAGGGTTCCTCGATCGGGTCCGCCGCATCGATGAGCGGATCGATCGCCATGCTGCACGCCTCGCAATCGTCCAGGTCCACCCCGCCCTCCTTATCGATATAGATGACGAGCTCGGAATCCTCCCCGCGCTTTTTGACATACTCCACATCGACCACGGTATACCCGAGCTGCGCAGCGGCCGGCGCGACCAGCTGCATCACGGATTCTTCCACTTTTTTCGACAATTGCCCACCTCCACGCGCTTCGCGCTTTTTCCATACAAAACCAAAGAGTGGGGGGCGCCCACTCTTTGCAATAAGAGTATATTGTTACGAATTCATTGTAACACAATGTTTTTGCCGTTACAATAGGCTTTCCAAGGAATTTTCCGCTTTCCCGCGCGTTTTTATGCGCCGCGCCGATCAGAAAAACTGCCGGGAATCCCGGATCCCTTCCTCGCGCCGCATCGCCTCGGTATAGACGGCCACCCGGCAGTTTTGCTTGCCCAGCTTCTTATTGACGCTGATGTAGAAATTCTTGCCGGGATAGGATTGCAGGATCGGGATCCCGCGCTCGTTGCAGTCCTCGATATAGCGGACGGTCTCGGGCGAAGCCTCGACTAGATACTTCTCCGCCTCCATGTTGAGCACCATGCGGTTGACTTCCCGCCGGATGCGGATGGCGATCGCCGCCGGGGCCATCACGCGCCCGCTCGCCCCGCAGTCCGCGCAGGGCATCTGCAACAGCGCCGAAATGCGGCGGCGCATCTTTTTGCGCGTCATCTCCACCAGCCCGAGGCCGGTAAAGCCGATCACATTGGTCTTGGTGCGGTCGTTTTTGAGCGCCTCGCGCAGCGTCTCCACCACGAGGTCCTCGTTGTGCTTATCCTCCATGTCGATGAAGTCGATGATGATGATGCCGCCGATGTCCCGCAGGCGCAGCTGCTGCGCGATCTTCTTGGCTGCCTCGAGGTTGGCGTTTAGGATCGTCTCCTGCAAATCGTCCTCCCCGATATACTTGCCGGTATTCACATCGATGGCCGTGAGCGCCTCCGCCTCGTCGATCACAAGGTAGGCGCCGTTGTCCATCCAGACCTTGCGGTTAAAAATCTTTTCGATCTTATTTTCGATATTGTACACATCGAAGATGTTTTCCCGGTCCTCATAGAGCTTGATGCGGTCCGCGATCTCGGGCTGTGTGATCTCGGCTACCGTCAGCACCTTTTCATAGCATTCGCGGTCGTTGATGACAAAGCTGTCAACCTCAGAAGTGAACATGTCGCGCGCGGTGCGGAACATGAGCGTCTCCTCCGCGTGGATGAGCCGCGGCGCCGAGACCAGGCTCCCCTTCTTTTGGATGCGTTCCCACAGGCGCACCAGAAAATGCAGGTCGCGGAAAAGCTCCTCCTGCGTGCAGCCCGCCGCCGCCGTGCGCACGATCACGCCCATGCCCTCCGGCTTGTGTGCGGTCATGATGTTTTTCAGGCGCTCGCGTTCCTTTTCGTCCTCGATCTTGCGGGAGACCCCGATGTGGTCCACCGTCGGCATCAGCACGATCGTCCGGCCCGGGAGGGTGATGTGCGTCGTGATGCGCGCACCCTTCGTGCCGCCCGGCTGCTTTAGGACC